>NZ_JBFTZN010000019.1:0-43519 GCF_056406775.1 Allobosea sp. P1_A7 | reverse complement strand
GCACCCAGCATCTTGGATGCCTTCGCCATCTCGATGTCCGCCATGTAGACTTTCAGGTCGTCGGCCGACATGAAACTCTCGTCGGCGAGAATGTCGGCTTTCGCGCCGTGCGCCGCGGTCTGGGGCATTGCCGTTTCCTCTCCAGTCGAAATCGCGATTGCCTGCTTGGTCAGACGCCGTCCGGACGACCGAGGGTTTCCTTGAGCTCGGCTTCGAGGCTCTCGATGAGCTGTTGGTACTCGATGCAGCGGGCCTTGCGGATGGGCAGCAGCGAACTCTCCCACTCCGCAAGCGCGCGCTCGGCTTCTTCCCCCGTTTTTTAACCCCCGCTCCCCTGGGCCGTCGCCTATCCTTGCCCCTTCACCGAAGTCCCGCTCCCAGCCGCAACCGCGCGGGCGAATGAAGCAGGATGCCGTATTCGGCGGAAGCGGGCGAACCCGGAGGCCACGCCATGACGACATTGAAGAACTGGTCGCTTGCCTTTGCCCTGCTTGCCGGCGTGGCGTCCTGGTCCGGCAGCCAGCCGGCCAGAGCGCAGACGGTCATCGTCGCAGGCGTCGGCCCGGCGGCCATCGACGAACTCAATGTCAAGGTTGCGGCAGTCGACCGGCCCAATCGCACGATGATCGTGCAGCAGCGAAGCCACCGTTGGCTCGTCGAGGTGCCGGAGATCTTCGGTGATCTCTCCAAGGTCAAGGTCGGAGATAATCTCGAGATCAGGCGGATCGACGGGGCGATCGCAGCCGTCACCAGGGGCAAGAAGGGCCTCAAACCCGGCGTCCGGTACTCCGAGGGCAAGTCGGATGCGGTTTTCCAGAACCTTCCCTCACGATTTGTGACCCGTACCGCGACCGTGACGGCGAAGTTCAACGGCTTCGACCCTGCCAAGAAGGTTGTCACGATCGACGGTCCGGATGGCCGGCGTTCCCTGCCGGTTGCAGACCCCGTCCTTGCCACCGATCTCCAGAAGCTGAAGCGTGGCGACATGATCGAGCTCGTCTTTACCGAGGCGTTCCAGGTGACGCTGAAGTGAGCCGGCGCGGGCTGGCGTTCCGCGCCTGACACGGATACCGTTGCGATAGCGTTCAGGGTCGGATGGGGAAGCCATGGCGTCGCCGAATATTCATCCTGCTGCCCCGGACCATTTGCCGCCCTTCATCACGGCTCCGGGAGAGACCGACTATCTCATGGTCGCGATGGCGGTGCTGCTCCTCGTCGCGATCCTGACGGTTGGCATCATCTTCTTTCGGCTGCACACATTGCCGGAGCGGATGGCGCACAAGTCGCAGAAGCTCCAGTTCGAGATTGTCGCGGTCCTCGGGCTTCTGGCGCTGTTCACCCATATCCACCTGTTCTGGGTGGCAGGGCTCCTGCTGGCGCTGATCGACTTGCCCGATTTCTCCGGCCTCTTCGGTCGCATGGCTCACGCTCTCGAGCGAATTGCGGGTTCGACGCCCCGCCGCGGCGGGGGAGCAACAACCGAGCCACCAGACCCGTCCGATTCCCAGGAGATGCCTACAGATCAAGGGGCGGAGCAGCATGGGCGCAAGAAGGAGCCGACCCATGCTTGAGCTCATGTTCTTCTCGCTTCTGACGATCCTGCCGGACTACCTCTTTCGCCGCTACGGTCAAGGCCGTCGGATCGGCAAGGAGATCACGCTCTATTCGGTCTGGTTCGAGCTGCGCTGGGGCATCACGGCCTGCGCGATGCTGACCATCGGGTTGATCACGGTGATCTTCTACAATCACCCCTCGACTACGAACGCGACCCTGTTCTTCAGGGCGGTGCCGATCGTGCCCGAGATCAATGGGCGGGTCGCCGAGGTTTCCGCAAGATTATCGAGGCCGACGCTGCGCTCGCTGTCGCCCGGTCCGAGCTCGCCTCGAACGAATCCAAGATCCAGGAGGCGAGGAGTGACCTCCAGCAGGCGCAGGACGAATTGCGGACCAAACAGGAATTGATGCGACGGAACGCGGATGTCGTCGCACAGCGCGAGATCGAGCGGCTGCAAGTCCTCGTCGCCGGGAAGGAAGCCGCTGTGAACTCGGCGACCGCGGCGCGAGACACGGCGCAAACACGGATCTCGACGCTGCTGCCGGCGGAGAGGGAAAGTGCTCAGGCGGCGCTGGCCCAAGCCCAGGTCGATCTCGAAAAGACTGTGATCAGAGCCGGAGTGTCCGGGCGTGTCGAACAATTTGCGCTTCGTGTCGGGGACATCGTCAACCCGCTTCTGCGCCCGGGCGGCGTATTGATCCCTGAGGAAGCCGGACGTTCCTCGTTGCAGGCGGGCTTCTCCCAGATCGAAGCGCAGGTCATGAAGGTCGGCATGGTGGCCGAAGCCACCTGCATCTCGAAGCCCTGGGTCGTCATTCCGATGGTGGTGACCGGGGTGCAGGACTTCATCGCAGCCGGGCAGTTTCGCGGCGGCGAGCAGTTGATCGATGTTCAGCAGATCGCCCGGCCCGGCACGATCCTGACATTTCTTGAGCCGCTCTATCCCGATGGGCTCGACGGCGTGACGCCAGGCAGCAGCTGCATCGCCAACGCCTATTCCAGCAATCACGATCGCATCGAGTCCAAAGAAACTGGATCCGTCAAAAAGGTCCTCCTTCATGCGGTCGATGCGGTCGCGCTTGTTCATGCCATGCTGCTGAGGATCCAGGCGCTGGTCCTGCCCATTCAAACACTGGTCTTCACCGGACACTGATCCGGCAGCTCACCCACCGATCGATCGTCGTCCCTCGCGCCCGCAATGCGCAGAGTTCGCGGCCATTGGCTCTCGCAGGGCATAGCGGCCGCACGAGATCCCCATAAAAACGGTGGCCGAAACCGTCGGGCAGGCGTAAGCTCCCGCCGCGTCTTCTTAAATTTGTTACGGATTTCGGACCTGTACGTGGAGATATTGGTCGGGGGAGGCCAAGTCCATGCAGCGGAGAAATTCTGGCAGGGCCTTGCTGAGCTCTGATGGGAGCGGCCCATCATCTAGAGATATTATGGAACAACTTGAACTGATCCTGGCAAGTCCGGAGTTCAAGGTATCCGACCGGATCAGGCGGTTTTTAAGCTATGTTACCAGTGAGACGCTTGCGGGCCGTGCCGAGCGTATCAAGGCCTATTCGATAGCGACCCAGGTTCTGGGCCGCGATTCACATTTCGATATTCAGAATGATCCCGTCGTCCGCATTGAAGCCGGGCGTCTCAGACGCGCGATGGAGCGCTATTATCTTGTCGCTGGGCAGGCAGATCGCGTGCTCATCGAAATTCCGAAGGGCGGCTACGTTCCGCATTTCTCATGGCGGTCGCTCGATCCATCGGTCGAGCACGGGCAGAGGGCGCAGCCCGCGGCTATAGCCGTCTCGGCCAGGACGAAGCCGCGGGCACCCTGGGTCTGGGCGCTGATCGGCGCCATGGCGCTGGTCGTCGTCGGCGTCGGGACGGGGCAGGTCTGGCGCAGCGATCGGGCGGACGGCCCGGTCCGGCCAGCCCTCGTCGTGGCGCCCTTCGCCAATCTCTCTCCCGGCTCCGAGGCCGGGCTGCTCGCTGCGGGCATCACCGAAGAGGTGCTCGTCCAGCTGGCAAGGTTCAAGGAATTGTCGGTCTATGTGCGGGAGTCGCCGGGCAAGCCGACGTCCGTGCTCCCCGCGCCGGAGGCCGGAGGCAGGCCGGGCAGGGAGTTCGTCCTGGAAGGGAGCATACGCACCTCTGAGGGAAAGCTCCGGGTCTCCAGCCGCCTGCTCGATGGCGCCACGGCGGCGATCCTCTGGTCCCGGGCGTATGATGCGGATTTGCGCGTCAGCGACATCCTGGGCGTCCAATCCGATATCGCCGCCAAGGTCGCCACGGCCGTCGCACAACCCTATGGCATCGTGTTCGATACCTCGCAGGTGAAGGCGGAGGACGGCAGGCCTGAGAGCTTCGATGCCTATCAGTGCATGCTCCGGTTCTACCGGTACAGGCAAAGCCTGGGTCAGGACGAGCACATCGCGACGCGGCAATGCCTGGAACAGACGACTATACGTTACCCCAGCTATTCGACGGGCTGGGCCATGCTGTCCTATCTCTATCTCGATGAGGACCGCTTCCGGCTGAACCGTCGGCCAGGACCCCCGGATGCGATCTCCAGAGCCCGCAACGCGGCCCTGCGTGCGGTCGAGCTCGATCCAGAGAATGTGCGGGCTCAACAGGCTCTGATGACGATGCTGTTCTTCAACCAGGAGCCGGCCGAGGCACTGCGGATCGGGGAGCGGGCGCTGGCTCTCAACCCGAACGACATGGAACTGCTCGGGGAATATGGCAGCCGTCTTGCGCAGGCAGGTCAGTGGAAGCGCGGCTTTGATCTGCTCGATGAAGCGGTTGCAAGAAATCCGGTCCGATCGAGCTACTATGTTGGGATGCAGGCGCTCGCTGCCTATATGCTGAATGACGACCAGATGGCGCTCTCACTGATCCGGCGGGCGGACCTCGCCAGCTTCTCGCTCTATCATTTCGTGGCCGCACTCATCTATGCGCGCGCCGGTCTTGACGCAGAGGCAGCCGCGAGCCGGTCGCAGTTTCTCAAGCTGCGCCCCGACTTCTTCGCCAATCTCGGTGCGGAGCTCGCCAAGCGCAATTTCAACGAAAAGGATCGCGCCGCCCTGATCGAAGGCGCCCGGCTCGCCGGTTTTCCGCTCCGGCAGCGTCTTACCCATGCGAATTAGGCCGTCGCGGCGAGCTATCCGACTGGAGCCCCGTCGGCGCAGCGCTCTGGGCATTGCGGGGCGGAGACGAGTAGCTGAAGACGATGGCGCTCCGCAAAATCCTGATCGAAAAGAAAGACAGCAGGGAAAGCTGGGATAATGTTCTTCCGATCGAGGGCTCTTGATCAGTAAGCTGCGAGAATTCGCCGCAGATGGTGAAATCGAACATAGGTATATACTGCACTCAGGGCGACGAATAGATACGGCTCGCGCGGCAGCCTGCAAGGTTCAATGCGCGGACCGAGCGTGGAGGCTTTGACGATGAGCAAGCTGATCAACCGCGCAGTCTTGGTGGCAGGGACAGTCGTACTGGCCGCCTGGGTTCCTCTGCCCAGTCAGGGTTCGTGCAACAGCCCCAAGGGCTGCACGATGGATGCCATCTATGAAAGCTACGACATGATGCAAAGCGGCCAAATGCAGAGGGCAATGGACGAGGGACAGGCAAATATCGCGGCGTTTCATGCGTTGAAGGAGTGGGAACTCAGGCAAAGCGAAGCGCCCGTCCACCACCACTCGTGATGACCGCTCGTATTCGCCATGGGATGACCCGTTCTCGCGCTGGTTTGCCAGCCACTTAACGCCTCACCGGGACCATTGTCATAGCGATCCTGGATCTATGGCCCGGAGGCGGCGGCCTTCGACATGAGCTGGAAGCCGGTGGATTTCGAAGAGGTCAAGCCGTGGCTTGCGGTGTCTGGATCTGCGCCTTGGCGAAACAGGATGAAATCAAACTCCTGCGGCAGCGCGAAGCGCTCGCCGCAGGGCAGGTGGGTTCCGTCGGATTGGCTGTGAACAGCCAGTCACAATCGTTATCGATCCGTTAATTCCAGGTTGGTTGCACGGCAACGTGCGTGCTAGTCCCAAAAGAAAAATGCTGTCTTTTGGGGGCTTTCTGTGGCGGTTCCATGTAATTATCAGGTGCTATCGGCGCCTGTGATCTCGTTTTCGCCTGTATTACCTTGCGGCCTGAAGGCGATATCGAGGGGTCTGCGCTCAACTACGTCTGTCGCGAGTTTGCTGTCCGCCTGTATTATTGCAGGCGTCATGGTTCCCCCGGCATCGGCCGCAGACATAACGATTGGCCCGGGCCTCTTGCCGGTATCGAGTGATGCCGATGTCGGTCCGTCTGGCGATGGGGTCATCTTCAACGGCGGCACGCTCCGGTTCGATACGAGCTTCAACCTCTCGACGGGGCGGGCGCTAAGCCTTGATGCCGCTGGCGGCACCATTGACACCAACGGCTTCGACACGACGTTCGCCCGCGACATCGCGGGGGCCGGCGGCCTGAACAAGACCGGCGCCGGCACCCTCACCTTGAGCGGCATGAACACCTATACGGGCGCGACGAGTGTTGCGGCTGGCGGCACCCTTGCGATGACAGGTCAGGGCCGCATCAACCAGTCGAGCGGCATCACCGTCGATGGTGTTTTTGACGTGAGCGGGGCAGCCTCTGCGCAGGTCAAGGCCTTGAACGGCAGCGGCGAGGTCCGGCTCGGACCCGCGAGCCTTATGGTCAACAATGCCAGCGGCATCTTTTCCGGCGCCATCCGCGGCACCGGCGGAATCTCGATCAATGGCGGCACCCAGATGCTGACCGGCGCGAGTGATTTCTCCGGGGGCGCCGGGATCGCGAGTGGCGCCACCCTGCAGATCGGCAATAACGGCAATACGGGGTCGATCACCAGCGACGTGACGAACTATGGCAGCTTGATCTTCAAACGATCCGATGACGTGACCTATGCCGGGAGCATCTCGGGCCCGGGGACGTTCTCGCATCTTGGATTGAGCAAGCTCACGCTGACCGCGACGAACAGCACCCGAGGCAACGTCTTCATCGGAGCTGGGAGCACGTTGCAGCTGGGCAATGGCGGAACGACCGGCTGGATCGGCGGCACCGGCAACTTTGTCGGCTCGATCAGCAATGCGGGTGCATTGATCGTCAACCGATCGAACACCGTTTCGTATCGCGGCGTCATCTCCGGAAGCGGCACGCTCACGCAGATGGGCAGCGGCACGCTGACCCTGGCCGGCACCAACACCTATACGGGCGCGACACTCGTGACCGGCGGCACGCTCGTCGTGAATGGTTCGATCGCATCCTCGTCGAGCGTGACCGTCTCGCCTGGCGCTACGCTGAGTGGCTCCGGCCAGATTCCCGCGATGATCGTCAATGGCACGCTCGCTCCCGGAAATTCGCCCGGCACGCTTACCGTCAACGGCAGCCTGACGCTKGCCGCCGGATCGAGCTATCTCGCCGAGGTACAGGGTGCGGTCTCGGATCGCGTCAACGTCACGGGCGCTGCAGCACTCGCCGGTACGCTCAGAATCGTGCCGCTTGGCGGCGCGTACACATTCTCCAGCCCCTACACGTTGCTCTCGGCCGCGGGCGGGCTCGGAGGAAGCCGCTTCGGCACCGAGGCAACATCCGGCACGTTCGGCGACGGCGTCACCACGGCCATCTCCTACACCAGCAACGACGTCCTCCTGACATTGACGCCAAAACCGCTGGTGCCGATCGTCACGCCGCCGGCAGCTCCCCCGGGAGGCCTGTCGCCGCGCATGTTTGGCGCCAGGATGTTCAGCGGCTTCTCGATTGCCAGCGCGATCGATCGGGCCGTCGCTGCCGGGGCCGATCCATCGCCGCTGTTTACGATCTACAACCTGCCGGCAGCCGAGATACCCGCTGCCGTGAACCAGCTTTCCGGCGAAGCCCATACGTCGGTGCCGGCCATGGCCAATGCCGCCGCGGACCAGTTCCTCCACGCCATGTTGAACCCGGCGAGCGCCGGGCGAAGCGGGGCCGGCCCTGGCGCCGCGACGTTCTCGGCGCTGGGCGGCAAGGGAAGCGACGAACCGGCTCGACCGGCCTTCCTCGACGCCCCCGCATACTCGGTCTGGGGGGCGGTGCTCGGCTCCGTAGGGCGCAATGACGGAGGAGCCCGGGACGGTTCGGCCAAGCGCGATGTCGACGACGTGCATCTCGCCGTCGGTGCCGACCTTCGCGTTGGCCCTGGCAGTACCGTCGGCTTCGCCGTGGCTGGCGGCAGCGCCCGCGCATCGCTCTCGGGCGGGCTCGGAAAGGCCGATGCAGACATTTTACAGGCCGGCATCTACGGCATGACCAAGCTCGGACCGGTCAACCTGGCTGCTGCCCTGGCCTATGCGCGCCTGGAGAACGATGTGAACCGGGCCGTGCCGGCTCTCGGTGCATCCAGCCTTTCATCGTCCTATGGCAGCAACGCCTGGAGCGGGCGCCTGCAGGCCAGCGCCGCTCTGTTTGAGTGGTCCGGCGTCACGCTTTCACCGGTGGCAGCATTGCAGGCCATCCAGGTCCGCAGCCCCGCCCTGACCGAGGCGAGCTGGAATGGCGCCAACGCCGCCGCGTTGAACCTGGCTCGGCGGAGCGACGTGACCAGCCGAAGCGAGCTCGGAATGCAGCTTGATGTCGGTGGGGCTGTGAACGGCCTCCCGGTTGCCGGTTATCTCCGGGCTGGCTGGGCGCATTACTATCAGCGCGAAGCCGGATTGAGCGCCACGATCAGCGGTCTCACGGGTTCAGGGTTTGCGATCGATGGCGCGCGCGCTCCCCGCCACAGTGCGCTCCTGGCGGCCGGGCTCGATCTGAAGATCACGCCAGCCGTAACCCTGGGCGCTCGCTTCGATGGTGAACTCGCAGCAAGTGCAAATCGCCTCGGCGGACAGGCTCTGGTCAAGGTGAGCTTCTAGGCTCCCGATCGGACGTCCGGGCGAGGCCCTCGCTCGGACCCGGTCGATAGAGAGCGCCTTGCGCGCATGCCTGATCCGCGGTCGACGTCGAGACGGAATTCGGCGGCGCGGAAGAGGCCGCTCGCGTTGGTCGCGGCCGGCCCAAGGGGAGGCCTGGTCTCAGGATCAACGCAAGAGCCATTGGCGTTGGGCCTGTCCGCGTTGCCGTGATCCGGCGCAGCGGAAGCTCATGGAACCATCGGAGGGATTCAGCGATTATCTGAGCCAGACCCGCAAGGGGGCCGCTTACCTCATGCGAACCGCATGCGCTCCATGACATGTGCTCACAGGCTCCTGGCGGAGGAAGACGCCAAGGGTTTGCGAGGGACCGCCTCGAACGCCAGATCGGGAGGGAACGATGATCCAGTTCGAATTGCTGCGCGACCAGGCTGTCCTTGTACTCTCGCCGGACGGGCCGATTGAACAGGCCGATTTTGAGCGGATCGCCCGGGAGGTCGATCCGTTCATCGCATCCCATGGCAGGCTCGCCGGGGTGATGATCCGCGCAAAGGCCTTTCCGGGCTGGGACAGCTTCGGCGCGCTCGTGTCCCATCTCCGCTTCGTCAGGGATCACCACCGCAAGATCGATCGCATCGCGGCGGTGACCGATAGCGAGTTGCTGAAGATCATGCCGCATATCGCCAAGCACTTCGTTGCAGCGGAGGTTCGGCAATTTCCCTTCGATGAAAGGGCGCAAGCCCTGGCGTGGCTGGAAGCCGCGCGCTGATTGCGACGGTCCGACGTAATGGACGGAGCAGGGCCGGTCCGTTGAGGGAGGACAATCAGCAGCCCAGGGCTGCGCCACGGCAGGCGGCTGCAACATCACATGTGCGATGCAGGCCGCAGACGGATATCCTCTTCGAGCGAAAGCCGGCACTGCGGCTCAGCGGGCTCACCTTGCGGGGGGGACGCCCGAAAAACGCCTTACGATGCGTCCCCGGAGGGGCTATAACGATGCACCGGATATCTCGGGTATTCGCTGCCGATATACTTGAGGTTCCTGAGCCCTTGTATTCCCTCGTCTGGAACCGACCAAGCATACGTCGCCTGACGAGGCCACGGAGATCATGATGGTCATGCGCGCTGTCGGCGCTCGACCGGACAGAGGCGCGTCGATCAAGGCAATCCAGGCGGCTTTGGCCGCCGCACGGGGATCATCTGCCACCAGTGGAGCATGCCGATGTGGATTCTGATGTATGTCTTCTCCTACTCGGTCAACCCTGCCGCGACAAACGACAGGGCGGAATGGAGGCTGCGCCCGAGCGTGGTGTTCCAGGAATTCTCGACGGAAGAGCGATGCCTGTCCGCAAAATCGAAGCTCGACGACAGTTTAAGGGAGGCTGGAGACAAGATTAGAAGCGGTTTGGAGGATTTGAAGAGCATCGGGAAGGCCAGCCCGGGACAGATCATCATTGCCTATCATGTGGAGTGCCTTCCGAAATGATTTCAGATCCGATGCCGTGACTCGATTTTTAGGCCCCGCTTGATCCAGCGAGTTCGGCCCGTATGGACTTCGTATCGGTCCGCACTTGGAGACATCGGCCGGGTCTTGCGGGAGCTCTCCCGCCATGGCCGGCGCACCTGAGCGGACCGGTGATGAAGCCACGGATTCGCGTCGTTATTGCAACACGCGCCAGCCGCGTTTCGCATCCGGCTACAACCTTTGCGTTCAAGCTGGCGGAGCGGACCGAGGCCATGCCATAGCCACGTGATCGACAGGGTGCTTTTGGGATTGGCCAGGTCAATGCGACGAGACGGTGATGCCCCCAAGCGGTCGTTGCAGCGGCGCTGGATCAAGGTCTCCCTCATCGCAATAGCGGCATTGCTTGTTCTCGTCTTGCTGCCGCTCGGCCTCATTCTTTATCCGACGCTCAAGCCGTATCCCAAGACGGATTTTCAAGCCGCCGCTTCCCAGGCCGAAAGGAATCGCCAGGATCTGGCGCATCTGCGGCGTTTGCCCGAGGTTGAGCGGAGCTTCACCAGCGAAACCCGCGCGGCGTATGGGCGAGCTCTCGATGCGATCGAGCAGCGGGCAGGTGAGCTCGACAGGGCGGGCATGGCGATGGCGACGGCGAAGGCCGTGGCCCTAGCCGATAACGGCCATACCAACATCATCGGGATGGCAGGGGATCATGGCTTCAACGCTGCGCCCATTCGCCTGGGATGGTTTTCTGACGGATTGTTCGTGATCGCGGCCGCCGACAACCTGCGTCATCTTCTCGGAGGGCAGATCCTCGGCACAAACGAGCGCCCGACCAAAGCGCTGGTGGAGGCGCTGCGCCCTTATGTCGGCGGCCCCGCCAATCTGTCGAAGGAGTTCGTGCCGAATTTCCTGATCTCGCCTGAACTGCTCCATGCCGCCGGACTCGCCGACACGGCAAGCAGCAGCACGTTCGACATCCGGGCCGCAGATGGGAGTATGAGGCGGGCAAAGCTTGCTGCGCTGCCTGCCAGCCAGGCGCCGTTGAGTGGCAATTTTTGGCCGAAGCGCCATCTCAGCCCCGTTGCGCCAGTCGCTGGGGCGGCCGAATGGCGGCACGTCCTCGACGGCGTTGCTCTGCCGCTCTATCTCTCGCGCCCTGAGGAGAACTATTGGCATATTTATCCGGCGCAGGACCTGCTCTATGTCCAGATCAACCGGATGAGCGACAAGGGACCGGTCTCGGCATCCCGGTATCTATCGGACATGCTCGACGATGCCGCTAAGAAATCAATTCGAAACGCCGTCGTCGACCTGCGCTTCAATCGCGGCGGCGATTATGTCCTGACCGCRGATTTCTCGCGCCGTTTGCCTGAACTTCTGCCGCCGGGTGGCAGGCTCTTCATTCTGACCAGCGCAAACACCTTCTCCGCGGCGATCAGCACCGCGGCACGGCTGAAATATTTCGCCGGCTCCCGCGCGCTCCTGATCGGAGAGGCGATGGGCGATCGGTCCCAGTTCTGGGGTGAGGGCGGAACCACCCTGTTGCCGAACACGAAACTGACGCTGCGCTATACGACAGCCTATCACGATTGGGAGAACGGCTGCAGCCTTTCGCAGATCATGACGTGCTTCCTGCTGAACTATGCCTATGCCGTGCCTGCAGGATCGCTCCAGCCGACGCTGACGGTTGCACCGACCTTCGCAGACTATGCCGCCGGCAAGGATCCCGTGATGTCGGAGGTCATGCGGCTGATCGCTACCGGCAAATAGGCGCGAGCGGCTCGGGCGCGATGGCGAGCCGGCCTGGGCGCCTCCGCTCCAGGGCTGCCGGCGTCAAGCCATTCGGCCCGGAGCGATATCAGCGGGGCCGCTGGCGCCTACTCGGAATAGTCGACCGGGGCTTCGGCGGGCGCAGCGTTGTAGAAGATGAACACGAGTGGTGTACCGGGTTCGGCCGTGGCGTCCGTGCGCCGGCCACAGACCTCGCCCTCCACATCGCAGGTATATTCCGCGACCACTTCGCCGAATGCATTGCGCTGGATGGCGACCTTCTGCCCAATCTTGACCTGGTCCTTCAGCTTGACCAGGAGCTCGACGAAGCCGCCATGGGTTGAAAGAATGGTGTGCCCGCTATTGGCGAGGAACACGCCTGAATCGCGGCCGGTGCGCCCGCTCGGACCGGCAATGATGCCGTGATGCTTCAGCACATTCATCGTGCCCTCTGCGAAGAGCGGGATCAGGCTGTGGTCCAGAATGCGCGCAGCCCCGATCTCGGGCGTGAAGGCTGGGATGCCTGCGTCGATCAGGGCGTTCGCCAGCAGTGTGGGATAGGCGCGATTGTCGAATATCTGGTCGATCGGATAGAGCTCGGCCATGGCCCTGACCGCGGGCAGGTCCATTCGGGCGAGATGGAACCCCGTGAGATCCATCCCGGTGGTCCCCGTGTGGAAGTCGATCGCAAAATCGGCATTCGGCCTGAACAGCCTGTTGAACAGCAAGCCGGCATGCCGGCTGGGCGCGCTGGCACCGTTTTCATTTCCGGGCCATTCGCGATTGATGTCGATGAGATCTATGCCCCGTCCGGAATTGGGCCAGCGGCGCGCCATGCCCTCCAGCGCCGGACGCGACACAGCGAGAACCGCCATGACGCCGCCCGACATCGTGGCCGGATCGAGCTGGGACATGACCGACTGGATCATGTGCATCGGGCTGATCTCGTCGCCGTGCACACCGCTGATGAGCGCGATGCGCTTGCCTGGCTTCGCTCCCTTGGCGACGATCACGGACACGTACCAGTGCTGCCCCGTCGGCATCTGCACGCCCTGGAAATAGAAAAGGTGCCTGCCGGGCGCGAGGTCCTCGAGGTCGAGTGCGCTGATCACTCTTTTCCCGCCGATCACGTCTCCGGTGAAGACCGTCCCGCGCGACGCGGCCTGGGCCGAACGGGCCGCCGGCGCCGAAGCGGCCTGAGCTCGTGCGGGGCCGGCATGGGCCGCAAGGGCAGCCGACGCGCCGACCGAGGCAATGGTTGCCCTCATGAAGTCACGGCGATCGAGGCTGTCTGTTTCGTCTGACATGGCGATCGGTCCTTATGTCGTACGCGATGGGGACGATCTGCTCCCGGCCCGGCGCCGACGCAAGATCCGTGTGATACGCCGCCGCTCTTGCGGGGCTGGTATTCTGTCGCGCTCTGCATGCGGTCGACAGGAGGGCGAGCACGATGCCGGGCAAGGCGGTCGTGCCGCAAGCAGGGCTCTCCCAGCAATCGGAACCAATCGCCGCACGTGCCGTTGGTCTTCCAGCCCTGGCGATGGCTGGAAGCAGTTGGACTGTCCTTGCGGTCGCCTGCAACGGCCATCGCTTGCAACGATCCAACTCCGCTTCGGCGTGTGCCCTCAGGGGTGTCGCTCGAACCCGAGAGGAATGCGCAAATGGCAGGTTCAGGCGATCCCTGCAGATCGGCAGAGCTCACGGACCTGGTGGGATGCATCACCGCGCTGGAAGCGGCTGTGATCGTGGCCCTGGGGCAAATCGCGCTTGCGGGGGCCGACACGGCCGAGGAGGCGAATGCCACGCTCGCCGAGCTCCGGACGCATTGCGATCAGGTGAGGGAGGCTCTGCGAGCGGCAGCGGAAGCGGACGGAAAACCTTCCGGCATCCCTGATCAGGCCTTCACAAAAGAGCTCGCCCGGATATTCGCCGCAATTCGCTTCGCCGGGCTGCGCTCCAGTAGTCCGGGCGATCTCGACCTTTTCGCCGGTTATCGCCGCTCGCGACGACGCAGAGTAGTCGATCGAGATTGACCCGACCGTTGCCGGCCTGACAGGCCCCTGATCGACGGTTTGTGATAGGTCAATGCCTCCTCGCTCGACTGCCGTGATGGTGTCGGTTGCGGGAGAAGGGTAATGAATGGTTCTTCGCGCGAAGTCTTGCGGTTCGGTGGGGCGGCTTTGGCGCTTGCAAACGCCGTCATGCTGCTTCTCAGCTTCATCGATGCGGTGAACGATGAAGAGGCGATCGAAGCCGCTCGGTCCACTGCCACTCTGCCGACGCTTCTTCTGATCCTCGGCTCCATAGCTGTGGCAATCAGCTTTGCGGGAGAACGCTAGAAGCCCGTCGCTTCGACAGGGCTGGAGAATTTTCTCATTTTGGGCGATGATGGGGCGGAACTTGGGCAGTGCTGCCGCAGTTGAAGCTGAGCAAACCTCGGAGGCGACAATGGGCATTCTCGAGCTATCGATCGTACTGGCATGTGCCTCGGCCATCGGCTTCTACATCGCTGATGGGGCGGCATGAGGTAGGACCTCTCGGCCTTGATCTGACGCAGGCGCGCGCGCTCCGCTCCCGATGCCCTTGCTCCCGCGATCTCGCAGGGGTCCTCGGGAACGTCCTGGGACGCGCCTTGGCACCGCGCTGGCCCGGGAGAGCGCTCAGCTGTCCGGATTGGGAAAAGGGCCAGGCTCTCCCAGCTGGCCGTGGCCCGCCTCGTTGTCCTGCCCCGTCTGGAGCGAGACGTTCAAGGCAATCAGCAGCGAGACCCTCTCTGTGAGCTCATTGAGCGCGTCGACCATCTCATCGACGATTTCGGCGCTGTGATCGAGACCACATTGCTTGAGGAACACGACGGCTTTGCGCGCACGAAGGATCAGGTCGTCATAGACAGGTTGCATAACGATCACCGCCAGCTGCGGGAGCCGCTGAGCATGATGCAGCCTGAGCGTGCGCGGGTAGAGACTTACGGCCGGTGTCTTCCAAGCCCTAAGACCCTAGACCCCTTGGGATATATCATGCGGCCCTGATGCCTTCCTCGAACTCCTCGGGAATGGCGCCATGGCGGGCGAGAACCTCTATCGAGCTGAGTTCGCTGGTCTCGTCATCGGCCACGACATGGATGACGGCGACGCCTTCCGCCCGCCCCGCGAGCCGCTCCGCATCGCGCAGGGCGTGGTGCTTGGTCTTGGCGGGCGTCTTGTTGCCCGGCACCAGCCGTTTCCGGCGGGTGACGAATTCCTGGATGATGAAGGTGTCGACATTCATGGCGTGAATCTCCGCGGTCTTCGATTGTTCTAGTTATGTTCTCGAGCGAGTGCGAGTCAAAATCTCGGCGGCCATGCGTGTCTGCGATACGCTCACCTGGCCGTGATCGATGGAGTCTCGGAGGGCGCCCCTGCGGCGTGCGGCGAGAGCACGGCGAGCCCGTGCGTCGGCGAGGATGGAGTGTCCGGTGTCGGGCATTTTTGAACCAGCGCCAGGACCATGCGTTTAGCCTCGACCTCAACAGAGTGCCAATCATGATCCGTACGACTTTCCATAGCCTGATTGCGCTGGCGCTGCTCTCGGGCGCCGCGTCCAGCCAGACTGCTCCGGCAGAAAATCCGTCCTCACCCGAGATCGTCGCCTGCAAGGCCACGGCGCTCCATACGATCTCGTCGCGGGAGCCAGAGATCAAGGACATCTATATCGACGAGGACGGGGCGACGATCGCCACCTCCGAAACCAAGGTGGGGGATACGCCGATCACACGCATCATCATGGGCGAAGCCTATTTGCGCACCGATCGCACGGACAAACCGCGACGGTTCCTGTGCCTGATCGGGGAAAAGGGCAAGGTCCTGCTGACCTTCTTCACGCAGCGCTGACGTGGGGGCCGATCTTTCGAGGCCCCGCAGCGCAGGCATCTGGGCCATGGGGCCGGAGCCGGACACGCCGGGGACGACCGCTCATAGGCGCCGATTATGCCCGCTGCGCCGAATGGTGCAGCGGGCTCGTTCTCGTTCTGCGGCCGGAAAACGCGACGCGGCCATGGCGCAAGCGATGCGGGGGAAGGTCTCGAGGTGGATGAATACGCTCAGGCTGGGCGAYGACGGTCCGGCGGCAGCAGAACGTCACAGGGAAACGCTGTTCCGGACCCATCGCTTCACAAACCCCGGGAAGGTCCGCTCCGCAATCGCGCCGTCAGAACGTGCGTTCCTCCATCAGCTTCACTGAATCGGGAGCAGGCTTATAATGCCAAGTTGCTATGGAGGATGTTGTCGTGGGGGTAGACATCGTGCGGCTCGCCTGTTGTTCCATGCATCCCGCGAGCGGCAGTAAGACAAGAGCAGCCAGTGAAAGACGAAGTACATAGGTCATCACTACACCTCATCGTGAAAGGTGAGACGATATTGCCCCCTCAACCTCGCAATAACCGCAATATACGACGCATTGTCGCAGCCAGAGATCACAGCGCAGTCGAGCGTCATCACGTCATCGCGACTGTCGCCGGGCGCTTATCTGATGGCAGAACGCCGTGGAAACGGAGCGCGCTCATCGCGCATCGGCCATCGGAACCTAATCGTTCGCGGCGCGTAGTACAGGACGAGTTAGTGACCCCAAACTTGGCCCGGCTCTCCTAAAGGGGGCCGGGTTTCTGTTGTCTGGATCGGAGCAGGGGAGGCACCGGCAGGCCTCGGCTCAGGGGCAAGCAGTCCAGGGGGGCATCTGCGAGCCTCCGGTCAGGGGGCCAGGAGTGCGACCACAATCCAGGCCAATACTGCCAGGACAAGCCCTGCGATCAGAACCTTCAGGACCGGGCGGCCAAGGAAACCCTGCCGTGCTTCGACGGGCGTTTCCTGTGCGGGATGGGCGGCCGAGTGATCGTCGGGGCGCAGAGGAGAGATCGGGTCGCCGCCCCGTGTCGCCGATTGCCGTTCGGCCCTGCGTTCAGTCTCCGTTTCCATGGCGTTTTCCTCCGCACGGTTTCAAGCTCGCGGCTATCCGCGAATGACGGAACAACGGTGCCGCCGGACGTCAGGTTCCGCCGCGCGGCTGATCCCAACCACAGGAAACGGGTGGCTGCACCCCGCGGCCAATCGCTAATTCGCCTTGACGACACCGACAGGGGAGCGAGCTGTGGAACTGGAAGACAAGGCGATCATCATCACGGGTGCGAGCAGCGGAATCGGCGCTGCGGCGGCTCTATTGTTCGCAGCCGAAGGAGCCAAGCTGGTTCTCGGAGCCCGCCGTGGTGCCGAGATGGAAACCTTGGCTGCGCAGATCCGGAAGAACCATGGCCGGGCCGTGTGTCTGGCCGGCGACGTCAGGGATGAGGACTATGCCAGCGCGCTCGTCGCCCTGGCCCTCAAGGAATTCGGTCACCTCGACGGTGCCTTCAACAATGCCGGCATCGTCGGCGACATGATGCCGGTCGCCGAGATGGGGATGGCCAACTGGAACGATGTCATCGCGGTCAATCTGACGAGCGCGTTCCTGGCAGCGAAAGCCCAGATCCCGGTCATGAAGGAGAGCGGGCAGGGCTCGATCGTCTTCACATCCTCCTTCGTCGGCTTCAGCAATGGCGGGCTGCCGGGAATGGCGGCCTATGCCGCGTCCAAGGCGGGCATGATCGGCCTGATGCAGTCGCTGGCCTCCGAGCATGCCGCGGACGGCATCCGCGTCAATGCGCTCCTGCCGGGCGGCACCATCACGCCAAGCGGTGGCGAGGGACAGCCGGCCGTCCTGGATTTCGTCGCCAACCTGCACCCGATGAAGCGCATGGCGAGTTCAGAGGAGATCGCGCAGGCGGCCCTGTTCCTGTTGTCCGACAGGTCCAGCTTCGTGACGGGAAGCCCGATGCTCGTGGATGGCGGCATTTCCGTGCGGCTGGCCTGATACCGGCGCTGAAGCGAGGCGCCAGATCAGGATTGACGGGCGACGATCGGAAGTACCTTCGATCGAGCGCCTCGCCATCTCCCGCGGGGACCGGGAGGAGCGACACGGTTTGGGAACGTATGCGTCTCGCTGGCGTTACCTCGTCGTCTATCGGCTTCATCAACGGCAGAGGCATGGCAATGCGAGAGCACACAACCCCGGCGGTCGAAAGTCTCCGGAAGGAGCAGAAGCAGCAGCGAAAGACCGAGCGTGAAAGCACGCCGGAACAGCAGCTCGACAAGGCGCTGAAGGATACGTTCCCCGCAAGCGACCCGGTCGCCGCGCAGAGCCCGGCCAAGCCTGGGGCGCCTGGGAAGAGGCGGCAGTAGGATGAACGTCACCGGCTGGCTCCGCCCACGCGGAACCAACTCCAAAGGTCGCGTGAGCGGACATGAAGGGCGCACGTCCTCTCTCGCGGCGCACATAATGTGCCGCGTTGGCAAGCCAACGCGCGGTGTCTCCGTCGAGCGCCGGAAGTGCACGGTCCGCGCTCGGCCGCGTAGCGTCGCCGACGCACTGTTCAGCGCCGCGGCCGCTTGCTCCGCAATCGAGGCCGCCTCCGCCGGCCGCTGAATCCGTTCATCACAAGCACGATCATCGAAATCAGCATGGTCAATCGCAGGCCCGGCGCATCATGCTCCAGATCCTGCTTGCGATCGGCGGCGGCCGTGTGACCAAAGGTCGGATCAATCGCGGCGCACCCGAGGCGATTATGGGAGCTCTCTATGCCTCCGTCGGCTACCAGATCGGCCTGAATGGCCGCTCGCATGCCTATGACGGCAGGCTGGGGATCAAAATCTGGTAAAGCAACCTGTACCCTAAAGGCCCGCAGAGATTCACGCAGCCATCGACATCACTGGGTCGGGCTTCCGAGCTCCAGCCGGGCTTGATGCCCGTAGCGATTCTCAATCTCGATCAAGGCGAAGAGTGGCAAAGCTAGACCCTTTACTGAGGCTCCTGCGCAGTCGCGCAGATTGCCCAACGACCGACGGCGCCGTAGCGGCAGTATCGGTGACATATTTCACACATATGGCCGGCTAATGGGCCACAAGCTTCCGGTCCGTCTTGCGTGCGTCCGGACCGGCTGTATGCCTGTAGCCTCGCACGGCTCCAACGGCACGCCCGATGCTCTTCAATTCTACCGAGTTCATCTTCGTCTTTCTTCCGCTTGCGGTGCTTCTGCACTTCGCATTGGCGCGCGTGAGCGCCGCGGCCGCGATCATCGGCACGACGCTGTCGTCGCTCGTCTTCTATGCATGGTGGAACCCGCCTTATGTGCTCTTGCCCGTGGCGTCGATCGTCGCGAATTTCTGGTTCGCACGGCTGATCGCAGCCGCGAAGAAGCCGGCGGCGAAGCGACTCCTGGTCTTCGGAATCGTCAGCAACATCCTCGTGCTATGCTATTGGAAATACGCTGATTTCCTTCTCTCGATCGTTCATTCCTACAAAGCCGCGCCCCCCGTCGTTCCGCTCGCCTTGTCGTTCACGACATTCGTGCAGATCGCCTTTCTGGTCGACGTCTACCGCCGCAAAGTTCCGCTTCATTTCAGCCGCTACGCGTTCTTTGTCGCCTTCTTCCCGCATCTGATCGCGGGACCCATCGTGCGCTGGAACAGCTTCGGCCGGCAGCTCGGCGATGATGCGCGCTTCCGGTTGGATTGGTCGAACGTTGCCCTTGGGCTGACGATTTTCATCATCGGCCTCGCCAAGAAGGTGCTGATCGCCGATTCGCTTTCGCCGCATGTCGGCACGGTCTTCGACGCTGCGGCGAGGGGCGACCCGGTTACCGCCATCGCCGCATGGGGCGGTGCCCTGGCCTTCTCGGCCCAGATCTACTTCGACTTTTCCGGCTATTCCGAGATGGCGATCGGCCTCGGGCTGTTGTTCAATTTCCGGCTGCCCGTGAATTTTGCCGCACCATTGCGCGCAACCAGCATCCTGGACTTCTGGCGGCGGTGGCACATCACGCTGTCGCAGTGGCTGCGGGACTATGTCTACGGGCCGCTGACCTTCGGCCGGCCGATGGGGTGGTGGCGCGCCATCGCAGTGATGATCACGATGACCCTGGCCGGTCTCTGGCACGGAGCCGGGTGGACGTTCGTGGTATGGGGCGCCTATCACGGCTGCCTTCTCACCATCAACACGATCTGGCAGCGGATCGTGCCCGAGCGGGATGAGCCGACACAGGCGGGCCGGTTCGTCGGATGGGCGCTGACCTTCACGGCCTTCGTGGTGGGCTCTGTCCTGTTTCGCTCTGCGGATATCGAGACGTCGGGGCATCTCTTCGCCGCCATGGGAGGCATGGGTCAATCCCCGGTCGCGGAGGCGCTCACGCTGCAGCACGACTGGTGGGCGATACGCCAGGGCTGGATCTCGGAGGCCTTCATCCGCACCTGGCTCGGCAGCACCTGGTCGCTCACCGGGACTGCGCTGACTCTGCTGGCGCTGGCGATTGCCCTTCTCCTGCCGGACCCGATGGAGATCACCGGTTATCGCGAAGGCGATGCTCAGTCGAACTGGCGAAGACATGTCGGCGCGCTAGCCTGGCGCCCCTCGCTCATCGCCCTCGGCACGGCCTTCCTGCTCTTCGGCGAAGTGTTCTTCCGGCTCGGGCAGGTGAGCGAGTTCCTCTATTACCAATTCTGACGATCAGTCTGGGAGCGTGGCGTTTGATGGCAACTGACAAGGGCGAAGCAGAAATCACCGCGTGGTGCGTCGCGCATCTCGCCAAGGGGCTGCGACGCCCTGCGGAAAAGATCGATCCGCAGGCCAAGTTCACGCGCCTGGGCGTCGATTCCGCGATGGCGGTTTACCTGGTGGCCGAGCTCGAGGAATGGCTTGGGCGCGAACTCGCCCCTGAACTGGCCTTCGAATACCCCAGCATCGCAGCGCTTGCCCGTCACCTCGCGGGAGCGCAGGATTGAACCAGATTCTGACAATTCAGGAGAGCCCGGCGGCCCTCGAGGCCGGCTACAGCTCGATGGTCGAGCTGCTGCGTGCGCGCGCTGCGGAGCAGCCGAACGAGCGCGCCTATGCCTTCCTGTCGGATCGCGGCGGCGAGGAGGCCTCGCTCACCTTCTCGGAGCTCGAGCGCCGCGCCCGTGCGCTTGCGGCGGAGCTGGTAGGGCGCGGTCTCTCCGGCGAGCGAGCGCTCCTGATGTTCCCGCCTGGGCTCGATTTCCTCGTCGCCTTCTTCGGCTGCCTGATTGCCGGCACGATCGCTGTACCGATGATGCCGCCACGGCGCCTGGGCGCGCGCAATTCGAGCGCCAGCATCGTCGCCGACTGCACGCCGCGTATCGCATTGACGAGTCCGGCACTKCAGGCGACTCGCGGCGACCTCTCGGAGCGTCTCCAGGCCCCCGCGCTCGATTTCATGGCCGTCGACGCCACGAAGGAGGCCCAGGCGCCGGCGGGAAGCATGTTCCCGGAGCCCGGCCTGCAGGACCTGGCTTTCCTGCAATATACCTCGGGCTCGACGTCGGATCCCAAGGGCGTGATGGTGAGCCATGGCAACCTTCTCGCTAATAGCGAGATGATCCGGCTCGTATACGGCAACACCCGCGCGACGACCTATGTGAGCTGGGTGCCGCTCTATCACGACATGGGGCTCATCCTGAACGTGCTGCAGACGCTCTATGTCGGCACGCTTTGCGTACTCATGGCCCCCGTCAGCTTTATGCAGCGCCCCCTGAACTGGCTGCGCGCGATCAGCGACTACCGCGCCGAGTTCGCGACGGCGCCGAACTTTGCCTTCGATCTCTGCGTCGATCGCTTCCGCCCCGACCAGATGGCGGGAATCGATCTGTCCCACTGGAAAATTGCGCTCAACGGCGCCGAGCCGGTGCGCGCGGAAACGATGGAGCGCTTCACCAAGATCTTCGCGCCCTATGGCTTCGCGCCGGACGCATGTTCGCCGGCCTACGGGCTCGCGGAGGCGACGCTTCTCGCCTCCGGCGGCGGACGGGGGCGGGGGCTCGTAAAACGTCGGATAAGCCGGGAGGCGCTGCAACGCCTTCGCGCGGCCGCGCCGACGAGCGAAGACGACGCGCAGTTCGTCGCAGGCTGCGGCAAGGCCCTCGTCGGCGAAAGGCTCGCGATCGTCGATCCGGAGACATGCCGACGCCTTCAAACCGGTCATGCCGGCGAGATCTGGATTTCCGGTCCGAATGTCACCCAGGGCTATTGGCAAAACGCCAAGGCCACCGCCGCGACCTTCTGGCCGCGGATCGAAGGGGAAGCCGCGGAGCGCTGGCTTCGTACCGGCGATCTCGGGTTCCTCGATGACACCGGCGAGCTCTTCATCACCGGGCGCATCAAGGACGTGATCATCATTCGCGGCATCAACCATTATCCGCAGGACCTCGAGGACACCGTTCAGGCGAGCCACCCGGCCTTGCGGAGGCATGGCGGCGCCGCCTTCTCGATCCTGGACGAGGATGGCGAGGGCCGTCTTGTCGTGGTGCAGGAAATCGAGCGGACGCAGATGCGCCACGTCTCCATCGATGACATCGAGGACACGATCCGCGAGGCGATCGCCACCGAGCACGAGCTTGCCATCCACGATGTCGTACTGATCCGCCCCGGCAACCTGCCGAAGACGACGAGCGGCAAGATCCAGCGCGGCCTTGCCCGCAGCCTTTTCCTCGACGGACGCCTTGCCGAACTCCAGCCAGGTTTGCCCGATGCTCTGGCGTAAGAAGAAGCCGGTTTCCGCTGCGTCCGGGATGAACCCTCGGACCTATGCGCTGGCCCTTATCCTGGGCGCTGCGGCGCTCTTTGCCAGCGTGGTCGTCGCGAATGTCGTGATCGATCCGCAGGGCGTGTTCGGCACAAACGTCCTTCCGCGTACGCCCAACCTCAATTACCACTACCGTAATCTCGCGGCCTATGACGCTGCGCCGGACAGTTTCGAGGGCGTGCTGTTCGGCTCCTCTCGCGCCCAGGCCACTGCGCCAGCGGAGCTGTCCCGCCGCTTGGACGGGGTGAATTTCGCCAGTTTCTGGGCCACACGCGGCATGCTGCCGGACTTCCTGCCCGCGCTCGAATACGTCCTCGCCGACAAGGTGAAACGAGCGCAGCACTTGAGCACGGTGTTCCTGCTCCTCGATATCGATACCTTCGGAGATCCCCCGGCGACAAACCGCTACATCGAGACCTTGCTGCCTCAGGCCCTGAGCGGCGAAAGCGGCGTGTATTTCTGGTGGCGCAATCTGACGGCCATGCAGGTCCGGAGCTGGCAGCGTATCCTGCGCGAGGCCCGCGCCGCGATCGAGGAGAGGGATCGCAAGAGCCCTTCGGTCGTCGACAAGGTGAAACTGGCATTCGTCCGTTTGGCATCGTTGAGCAGCTTGGCCGGGCGTGGCTCGCAGGCCGGAAGCGACTACAACAGGCCGTTCGCGCAGCGCGCGTATTTCGCAGACCAGCTGCAGATCCTGCAGCGTATCGCCACGCTGTCTCGACAGAACGGCACCAGGYTCATTGTGGCCGTCAGCCCGCTCCACCGTGCCGTCGAGAGCCGCTATTTGCCGAAGGATCTCGCGCAAGCGCTTGATCAGGTTGCGCGTGTCACGCCGCTCTGGGACTTCACGGGCGCCGACTGGCTCTCGGACGATCCGAACTATTGGATGGGCGACCAGGCTCACTATTCCGCTGAGGTCGGCCGCATGATGCTGGCCCGCATTTTCGGCGAGCCGATGCCGCCCAACTGGGAACGATTCGGCCGGTTGAGGGGAGCGGAGGGCGCCGTCGCTTCAGAGGTCGATGCGCGGCGCTGAAGTGCGCCGCCGCTTGATTCTCTTCCCGCCGCGCTCGATCAATTTCCAGATCAGAACAGCATAGCGTCAGAGCTCGGCAGTTCCCTCGCGAGCCGCAACTGACGCTTGGCCCACGTGCTGGAAATGCCAGAATCGCGCTGGTATAGCCCGAATGTGCCCGAGCAGATACGGCGCCGCGGCATCTTAATGCCGTTCGCCAACTCAATGTTTCCATGAGGTTTTATGGTCGGAGCGAGAGGATTCGAACCTCCGACCCCTTGTCCCCCAGACAAGTGCGCTAACCGGGCTGCGCTACGCTCCGACAGGGCGGCTTATAGAGGGGTGGGCGCGCGGATGCAACGCGCTTCGGCATACTCTCCGCAGGGTTTTTCAGAAGCGCTGCATCGCCGCCATGCCGCGCTGCCATATCTCGCGCCAAGCCTTGGTTCGGGGCGCGAAGGGACCACGTCCACCTGCGCTTTCGGCGTGCACCGGGAACAAGCGCCAAGGGGCTCCATGGCAGGCGCCGGCTGGACGCATACGCTTGGGCGATAGCCTTCCGGCTTCGAAACCGTCGGCATTAACTGCATGTTAAGCAAAACATTGCGGAGAGAGCCGTTCGTCCACATCCTCCCTCCCGGATGATCGGTGGAGAGTGGCATGACCGCGACGATTGCGTTGGGTGCGGAGGGAACAGCCGCAAGGGCGAAACGGAATCAGGACCGCGCTCTCGAAACCTTCTTCGCCGAGCTGCAGCCCGATTGGCATTCGCGCTGGGCCTGGAAGAACTACGAGCGGACGATTCTCGCCCTGACCCGACAGTTCGGCTTGAGGCGGATCTGCGAGATCGGTGGTGGCCGCGACCCGCTGTTCTCTGCCGCCGAAGCCGCCAGCCATGGTCTGGACCTTGTCGTCAATGATATCGACGCGAGCGAGTTGGCCTTGTCGGCGCCCGGCCTGCGGACGGCGCGTTTCGACATTGCTGGCGATCTGTCCGAACCTGATGTCGAACGCGGCAGCTACGACCTGATGGTCTCGCGCATGGTCTTCGAGCATATCCGGGATGTCGAGCGGGCCTGGACGAACATCCATGCGCTGCTGGCGCCAGGCGGAATGGCGCTGGCCTTCTTCCCGACGCTCTGGGCGCCGGTCTTCGCGCTGAACCACATCCTGCCGGAGGCCGCCTCGCGCGCCATCTTGCACGCGCTGTTTCCGGCACGTCGGCAGGACGGCGGCGATCCCAAATTCCCGGCCTATTACGACTGGTGCCGCGGCAGCCGCGCGCAGCTGACGCCGATGCTCAACCGGGCCGGATTCCGCGATGTTCACGTCCAGCGCTTCTGGGGGCATGGCTATTTCGAGCGCTTGCTGGGGCTGCGGGAGATCGACCACGCCTTCAACCTGCTGGCTGCGAAAACTGGCTGGGACCTGGTGACGACCTACGACTACGTGCTGGTCCGCAAGGCGCCGGTCTAGGACACCGACCTGAAAAATGGATTGCGGTCTTGGGGAAGGCCGATGCGGACACAGAAGGGCAGGTCAGTGAACCGGAGACGATATCCAGTCCGATGACCTATGCCCGACCAGCGGGCAATCGTCCGCCCGGGATTTGACCGGCAGCGTCGCCCGGCTTGAGCGCTGCCAGGCCCCAGACCAGCCCGAGCAGCAGGTAGAAGTGCCGCCAGTGGTCCGTGTCGATCTGGACACCCTGCAGGATGGTGATGAACAGCACCGACCACAGCACGATCGCGTGGTTCTGCCAGGGCGAGCGGTTGAAGACGAGACGCCAGCCGACATAGCAGGTGGTGACCATCAAGCCGAGATAGGCGATGCCGCCGAGCCAGCCATAGGAGGCGAACGCATTGATGTAGACGTTGTGCGGATCTTCCGGGAAATGCCAACGGAAGCGCAACGGGCCAAGCCCGTTGGGCGCATCGAGGAGGAGCGGGAGCGAGCGCAGCTGGCTGCCGAATCGGCCGGTTACGCCCTGGTCGTAGCTCTGGTTGAGGCTGGCGCGAATCTCGAAGATGTCGCGGATGCTCTCGAACGAGAGCGCGATCAGCAATGCGACAAGGATGCCCCCAAGCGCAGTGAGGGTGAGCATCACGATCCGGGCGCGGCGCGCACCGTTGGGGGCAGTCAGGAACATCAGCCCGACCATCATCAGGGCCGAGCCGGCCAGATTGCCCCAGGCCCCGCGCGAGAAGGCCAGCAGCACGGCCATCAGCGGCACGCTCATCACCAGGAAGCCGCGTATCAGGCCCAGGCGCCCAATCAGGATATGCTGCAGCGCGTAGACGATAGGAACCACGAGGAAGGGCCCCAGCACGTTGGKATCCTTGAACGTGCCGGAGGCGCGGCCGGCATAGGAGAAGACGTCGGAAAGGCCGGCAATGTCGAAATAGCCGAGGATGCCGGCAAAGCTCGCGCACCAGGCGGCGAAGAGATAGCCCTTGCGCAGGGTTTCCAGCCGGCCGAGCGGGTCCTCCGCCATGATGGCTGCGAAGAAGATCGCGGTGATCATCAGGTAGACCGAGACGGCTGTGAAGCGCACGGAGGCCGGCTCGTCCATCCAGGGAATTAGCGAGAAGATGCCGCCGATATTGTAGAGCAGCAGCAGCACGACCATCGGCAGCAGCTTTTGCGAGAAGCGGATGCCTGTCAGCGCGAAGACGAACAGCGTGAGCAGGAAGAAGAATTCATAGGGTGACGGCTCGATCAGCGCGAAGCCGCTGGAGGCGGTCAGCAGCCAGAGCGTGCCTCGCTTGATCGAGGCCAAGGACACCCTCAGGCCGCCGCGGCCGCCTTCATGTCCGGCGCGGTCGGCGAGCGCGCTCAATAGGCGTTCTCGGACTTGGTCAGCAGCGAGATCGGCGTCTTGTACAGAATGTAGAGATCGAGCATCACGGACCAGTTTTCGATGTAGTACAGGTCGTGCTCGACGCGGCGCTGGATCTTGTCCTCGGTGTCGGTCTCCCCGCGCCAGCCATGGATCTGAGCCCAGCCGGTGATGCCCGGCTTGACCCTGTGGCGGGCGAAATAGCCGTCGACCACCTGCTCATAGGCGCGGTTGTCGGCCTTGCCGTGGACGACATGCGGGCGGGGTCCGACCAGCGAGAGATTGCCCTTGAACACCACGTTGAAGAGCTGCGGCAACTCGTCGATCGAAGTTTTGCGGATGAACCGGCCGACGCGGGTGACGCGCGGATCATCCTTGGTCACCAGCTTGCTGGCGGTAACATCCTGCATCTCGTGATAGAGCGAGCGGAACTTGAAGACTTCGATCTGTTCGTTGTTGAAGCCGTAGCGCTTCTGCCGGAACAGGACCGGCCCCTTCGAGTCGAGCTTCACCGCGATCGCCGTGATCAGCAGAACCGGCGAGAGGGCGATCAGGGCAAGGGTGCCGACGATCTTGTCGAACAGCCATTTCACCACGATGTCCCAGTCCGCGATCGGCCGGTCGAACACATCGAGCACCGGCACCGCGCCGATATAGGAATAGGAGCGCGGCCGCAGCCGCAGCTTCGACATATGGGCGGAGAGACGGATGTCGATCGGCAGAACCCAGAGCTTGCGCAGCATCTGCAGGATGCGTCCCTCCGCCGAGATCGGCAGGGTGAAGATCACCAGGTCGAGCTTGGTGCGGCGGGCGAACTCGACAAGGTCGTCGATCGTGCCGAGCTTTGGATAGCCGGCGACGAGATCGGGCGAGCGATCGTCGTTGCGATCGTCGAAGACGCCGCAAATCTGCAGTCCGGAGTCCTTTTCCGCTTCGAGCGCCTTGATCAACGCTTCGCCCGCAGCGCCGCCGCCGACGATAGCCGTGCGCCGCTCGAGCCGTCCCGTGCGTGTCAGCCGGCGCACGGCCATCGTCACGAGAAGGCGCTCGCCGAGCAGGGCTGCGAGACCGCCGCCATAGAAGCCAGCCAGCCAGACCCGGGAAAACTGGCTTCCGACCTTCATGAAGAAGAAGGCGGCGAGTGCTATCAGGAACAGCATGGTCCAGCCCGCGACGAGCCGGGCGGCCGTCGGGACGAAATGGCGCAAAGCGCCGATATGGTAGAGATGCAGCGCCTGGAAGGCGGCGAGCGCGCCGACGCTCACCAGGAGAACGGTGATCTGATAGAGAAGGGTGCTGCTGGTGGTGCCCGCGACATAGAACCAGTAGACCAGCCCTGCCACGCTGACGATGGCCAGAACGTCGAACAGGCGCACCAGGCCTTCGATCAGGACCGGGGAGAGTGTCGGTTTGACCGGCATCGCCGCGATGCGTTCGGCCAGGGGATGGAAAGCGCGGGTCGAACCCGTCTTGCTCCCGCCGGCTGGATCTGATGCTCCGGCCGCGTCGGCCTGGATCAGGTCACGCACATCGAAAGTGCCCATCACACGCTACCTCTACTCAGACCGGAGCAATACTCACCTCCCGGTCCCGGCTTGCGATTAGCTCAAAATGCTCTCGGAAGGCTTAATCCGATGCTTCGCTGTCTTGTGGCCAGCAAGGCGACTCTACGGCATTCCGGACCATCTCGAACGGTCCAGTTTATCCCCCTGCAAGCGGCGTCTCAAACCCGATGCAAAGAAAGTTGATTTTCTCTCGTCCGGCCAAGGAATTAGCTCACTCCCATTTTTTCCGATTTTGTATCGAAAAGCAGTCGTTTCTGGCTCATAAAGTTGATGTTGGTTGACAAAAAGCATTAAAACGGGCATATCCATTCGCGATGAGTGTCTGAGAAGCACATTTCTGAGCGATGCCCGCGGTTGCCAATTCAGGCAATTGGGCAAGTCGCTGTGCAACCCCAGCAGTTCAATCTGCCAAGGCTTCGTCTTCGAAACTCGTTCGTAAAAACTCTAACTTTGCTTAGCTGCCTAACGTCGCTTCCCGACGGTAAGCGCCGRCTTCGCCCGTGTGCATCATGTCTTTTCATTGGTTGGTTCTGCTCGCAGCGATTGCTGTCGAGATTGTCGCGACGGCCGCGTTGAAGTCGGTCGTCGCTGAGCCGTGGCTCATCACGGCTCTACCGCTCGTTCTGATCGGATTGTCCTTCGCGCTGCTCAGCGTGGCGCTGCGTGTCATCCCCATGGCAGTTGCCTATGCCGTTTGGGAAGGGCTCGGCATCGTCGGCATCGCCGCCGCGGGCCATCTTCTCTTCGGCGAGCATCTGACGCCTGAGCACCTGCTGGCGCTTGCGGCCATCATCGCCGGTATCGTGCTGCTCGAGCGCGGTGTCGGGCACGGTGTCGAGGAGGGTAAGCAGGGGAGGCTGGCGTGACCATGCTTCTTCAGCCGCAGTCGCTTGCCTTTGCCTGGCTTGGGCTTGCGGTCATACTCGAAGTCCTCGGTACCTATCTGCTCAAGCTCTCCGACGGCATGAGGCGGCGATTGCTCGGTGCCGTCGGGATGGTCCTCGTCGTCGGCGCCTTCGCGGCCCTGGCACAGGCCATACGCGGCATGGACCTTTCGGTCGCCTACGCGGTCTGGGGCGGAGCGGGGCTGGTGATCACGRCCATCGTTGGAGCCCTTGCCTTCGGGCAGCGGATCTATCTGTCCGGCTGGGTCGGCATCGCGCTGGTCATCGCAGGCGTCGTCGGCCTGAAGTTCCTCTAAAGCATCGGCCCGAAAAGTGGAATGCGGTTTTCGGGGCAAAGCCGATGCAAAYACAAAGGGTTAGATCATCGGACTGGATACGATTTCCTGTCCGACGATCTAACGTGGCTGCGTTTCATCACGCGTCGAGACAGCGTCGCGCCAGCGCGACGCGGTATGCTGCCAGTACGCCGTCGATCATCGCGTTGAGGCAGAAGTTCTGGCGGACATGTTGTGCCAGATCGGTCGCCTGTGCTCGTCGTTCGGGTTCGGGCATGGCCAGGATCGAACGAATGCTCCCGGCCAGGATTGCCGGGTCATCGGCCGGTATCAGGCGATGCGCGTGATCCGGGCCATAGATTTCCTTGATGCCGCCGACATTCGTCGAAATCAGCGGCTGGGCTGCTGCCGCCGCTTCAAGGATGACATAGGGCAGCGATTCCGCCCGCGACGGGATCACCATGACATGGGCCTGTGCCAGCGCGGCGCGAATCGGGCCGGGCGGCTCGAACACGCATTGACTGCCGATGCCGCGGTCGAACGTCATCTGCCGCAGCACGGCCTCGTCGGGGCCCGACCCCACGATCAGGATGCGCGGCTCGAGGCTGTCGCGGCGCTTCAACAAGGCGAGCGCATCGATCAGCGTATCGACCCCCTTCGCGGAGCGCAGCTCCCCGAGATAGACGAGGTCGAACCTTGCCTTGGCATGGTCGATCGGCTCGAACTCGGCTTCCGAAATGCCATTCAGGACAATCCGGTAATCGCTGCGCGGCTTGTGACCGATATAGGCTTCGAACCGCCCTGCGATGAAGGCGCTCTCGAAGCAGAACATGTCCGTCGCACGCTCCAGCAGCCGTTCGACCGACATATAGATGCGATGCTCGGCGCCGCCGGGCTTGTAGTTGAAGCTGCCGCCATGCGGCGTATAGGCCGTGATGTAGCGCCGCTGCGGTGAAACCAGCGCAGGCAGGCGCGCATAAACGCCGCCCTTCGAGCCATGAGCGTGCACGACGTCAGGGGAAAGGCGCGCCCGCGTCGCGTTGGCCGCCAGTTGGGCCTTGGCGTCCATGAGGCTCGGGTARCGCGACATCGGCACGCGCGTGACGCCAAGCGCGAGATCCGAGCCAAACTCGGCGAAAACCTGGTCGGCACGCCCGCCGCCAGTATTCGAATCACAGAAGATGCCGACCTGATGCCCGCGCTCCACTTGCCCGCGAGCCAGATCGAGGACGTGGCGAAACAATCCGCCGAGCGGCGCCCGAAAGACGTGCAGGATGCGCAGCGGCTTCATGCCGGGGGCGTCCGCCATGGCCGTCACCTCGTTTGCGCTCAGAACCAGCGTTCCTTGATGACGATCGTGTCGCCCGGCTGCACCTGGTAGGTGATCGGCACCGTCCCGGTGACGAGTTGGCCGTCGATCTGGCGCGTGACCTCGGCATAGTTGCGCTGGCCGCGCGGGGTGAAGCCGCCTGCAATGGCGACCGCGGTCTGCACCGTCATGCCGTTCACGAAGGGGAACTGGCCGGAATTGGTGACTTCGCCCAGGACGAAGAACGGGCGGTAGGTATCCACCTCGACCGAAACCTTGGGTTCGCGCAAGAAACCGCCGCGTAGCTTGCCTTCGATCGCCTGCTCGAGTTGCCTGGTCGTGCGGCCCTGGGCCTCGACGGGGCCGATCAGCGGCATCGAGATGCGCCCGGAACCGTCGACGGCGTAGATGTTCGACAGATTGTCCTGACCGAAGACGATGACCCGCAGCCGGTCGCCGCTGGCGAGCCGATAGGGCACATTGACGTCGACGACCGCGAGTTCCTGCGCTGCATAGCGCGGCGCGCAGGCGCTCGTCGCTAGTGCGACCGCCAGGGCCAGTGGGGCGAGTGATCGACTCATCGCATATTCAGTCCATCCAAATTCTTCCGTCACGTTAGGGCGGCTATGGTTAACAAAAGTTGAGCACGACCTCCCTCGCTGCCCCCCTCGCTGGAGATGCCGCCACCTCTTAACTCGCCAATAACCTTAATCAGCTTTGATTGACCCTGCGTCCTGTGCTGGGCGCGCGAGTTTTGCGTGAATGGGTGAGTCATGACCTCTCGATCCGATGACGGAATGCGGGATGCCGGCGAGAGCCGCGGCGACATGCTCGATCTTTCCGCGCTCTGGGCCGCCATCAAGCGGCGCAAGCTCTGGGTGCTCGGCCCCACAGTGCTGGCGCTCGGCCTCTCCTTCGTCGCCGTCAATCTGGTCACGCCGCGCTACACGGGCGAGGCGCGGCTCCTGCTCGAGAATCGGGACAGCTTCTATACCCGTCCGGGGCAGGGCGGGGCCGAAGCCACAAGCCAGCAATTCGACAGCGAGGGCGTGCAGAGCCAGGTCCAGGTCATCATGTCGCGTGACCTCGCCCGCGAGGCGATCAAACGCATCGGACTCGTCGGCAATCCCGAATTCGATTCGGGCGCCGGCGCGCTGAGTGCGCTGAAGCGGCTCGGCGTGCTGGTCGGGCTGGGAGCGCATCCGGCCGATCGCTCGCCCGAAGAACGCGTGCTCGATCAGYTCTACGACCGCCTGCTGGTCTTCCCGGTCGGCCGGTCCCGCATCGTCGCGATCGAGTTCACGTCGCGCGATCCGGCGCTGGCAGCGCGTGGGGCCAACGAGATCGCCAATATCTATCTCGAGATGCTAGAGGCGGCGAAGCAGGACACCGCGCGCAGCGCTTCGTCCTGGCTCTCGACCACGATCGAGCCGCTGCGCAAGCGTGTTGCCGAGGCAGAGGGCAAGGTCGAGGACTTCCGCTCGCGCAACGGACTGCTCGTCGGAACGAACAACACCACCATCACCGCACAGCAATTGGCGGACCTCTCGACCCAGCTTTCCAATGCCCGCAGTCAACAGGCCGAGGCCCAGGCCAAGGCCAGCGTCATTCGCGATGCGATGAAGAGCGGGCGGACCTTCGAGATTCCGGACGTTGCCAATAACGAACTGGTCCGCCGCCTGATCGAGCAGCGCGTCAATCTGCGTGCCCAGATCGCGCTGGAATCGCGCTCGCTCCTGCCAGGGCATCCGCGCATCAAGGAGCTCAGTGCCCAGCTCGCCGATCTGGAGGGTCAGATCCGCGCGGCCGCCGAGCGCACGGTTCGCACCCTGGAGAACGAGGCACGCATCTCCGGCCAGCGCGTCGACAGTTTCACGGCCGCCCTCGAGGGGCAGAAGAAGAATGTCTCGAGCGCCAACGACAAGGAAGTGCAGCTGCGCGCGCTGGAGCGCGAGGCACGCACCCTGCGCGATCAGCTCGAGCAATATATGCAGCGCTATCGCGAGGCTGTAGCGCGCGACACCCAGAACGCCAGCCCGGCCGATGCACGCATCATTTCGCGCGCCGTCGAACCCACCGAGCCGTCCTTCCCGAAGAAGATCCCGATCATCCTCGTTGCGACGCTCGCGACCTTCCTCGTCGCGCTCGCCATGGTGGTCTCGCGTGAGCTCCTCAACGGCACTGCGGGGTCATCGCCCGGCTCCAATGGCCCGCGGCGTGCGCCGGGCTGGGTCGGCGGCGGCGGGGCTGGGGCCGCGCAATATCCGTCCGACGGAGACGAGCGCCGCGAGCGCGTTGCGGGGCTGCTGACCCATACCGGCCGGGTGGGCCGGGTTCCCCTGGCTGCGGCCGATCCCGAAGGGGCCCTCACAGCGCTTTCGGAGCGGATTGCGGCGCCTCCCGCCGAGATGGCGCCGCTGGCCGTGCTGCTCGACGGGGCCGGTCCCGAGGCGATGTCGGCACGGGATCTCGCGGAACTGCTGTCCCGCCACTCCCGTTGCGTGCTGGTCGACCTTGCCAGCGACGATGATGCACTGGATGAGCTGGGGTTCTCCGAGCTTCTTGCCGGCGAGGCCCAGTTCTCCGAGATCATCATGCGCGAACCGGGCTCGCGTCTGCATCGCATCAGCGCTGGACGCGCAGGGCGCAGGGCGGTTCTGGCCGCGCCTGATATCGTCGAGGTGGCGCTCGATGCGCTCTGCGAGACCTATGACTGGGTCCTGGTCTCGGCGACTTCGGGCGATGAGAGCGCCGTGCTCGCACCGCTGGTCGGACGTGCGCAAGGTGTCTTCGTCATGGCGGGCAGCATCGGCAACGGGCACGCCATGGAGGCCGCCTATCGGCTCGCCGATTTGACAACGGCGCCGGTTTCTCTCGTCGTCGACAAGCTCGAGGAGACGGCGGGCGTCCCGTTCTCCGTCCGCGAGCATGATGCGGCGATGGCCTGAGCCGAAGCGGATCCCGGCCGGGGGCGGCCGGGATCGTCAGGGCCCGGTGGCCCTGCACGCCCTGCGAGATGCGCAGACCTTGCGCATCTGATTTGGCGAGAGGCGTTGCCGCTCAGTCGTCATCGGTGGCAAGTGTCCGGTTCCGGTTCAGCCAGCCCGAGGCGCGTTGCGCCAGCTTCAGTGCCACTGGCGAGCTCTTGATCCTGCGCTTCGCGGCACGTTTGGCCCGGCTGAATAGGACAAAGGCATGCCCCTTCGGCGTCAGCGGCAGGAAGGTGTCGACGAGTTCGTCCCGGTCGTCGCATACCGTCGTCTTGTAGCGGGCTTCGCCGACGCCGAGGTCGAAGACCTCGATTCCGGCACGACATTTCAGCTTGATCAGGTCGACCAGCAGGATCTCGCCAGGGCTCGACTTGGCGAGGTCGCCGTCCATGTCGAAGGATGTGGCCATGCCTGAGAAACGCAAGCCCTGCACGGCGCCGACATAGGTTGCGACACAGCGGCCGTCGAGATCGAGCGAGTAGAGCTCGAGAACGGGCTTGTCAGTGCGGTCAGGGCTTGCTCCCTGGCGCAGGAAGTCACGCAGGGCGGGCTCCGCGAAGGGGTTTGGAACGCCCATGCTGGCAAACCGCGCCGCCTTCTGACTCAGGAAAGCGGAAACGACCCGCTCGATTTCCTCCGGGGTTTCGGCCCTGAGCAGAACTGAGCTGCCGAAACTGGCGAAGCGGTTCCGCTTGTTCTTCAGCTTCTTGCGGGCATGCGAGCTCATTGAGCGGCGCAGCGAGCCTTCGCAGTCTCGTCCCTCCAGCGCGAGCTTGTAGGCTCCGCTCGGACTCGGTCCAGCGGCAAGCTGCGCGAGCGGGTTGGGAACGCCTTGCCAGTCCTTCGGCTGGTTGACGAAGATGAAGGCGTCGAGATCTCCAATGGCCGTGCCGATCTCGACAAGCAGGGCACGCGCCGCGGCCGTATCGAGGGCGGCAGCGAAATCCGGGGCATAGAGCCCCATATGATAATTGGCGTGCTTGCCGCCGATGAATTCGCCGAAGCGAACGCCGTTACGCCGTGTCAGCGCCAGCGGCAGGATGGCCTGGGTGCTCCCGGCCGCGTCGCGCAGCGCGGCATATCGGAACTCCGTACCGTTGGCTGCCCCGACCGTCTCGACGAAGGGTCTGATCCAGCCATAGGCCTGGTAGGGGGTTACCAGGGCCGCCGCTTCCAGGCTGCGCCACTCGGCTTCCAGGGCGGCAGGGTCGCTGCTGATCGTGATGCTGTGCCAGGGGCGCGCGCGCTCCCCCCTGCTCCTGACCGCTGTCAGGTTCAGGGCCGAGGCCGGAGTTCCGGCGCGTTCGGCAAGTGCAGACATCGTCTCTGGACCCTCGGATGGCGGCATTCCTCGCTGTCCTTAACCCGCTATTGTGAACGAACCTGCCAGGTTGGCTTCGACCAGCCGAAGCATCGGCGAACAATATTAGCGAGCGGTTGCTTCCCGGAGCCGGATGAGCCTGCGACACCAAGCCTTTTCCGCCGCATTCAAGGCGATTGCGCTGACCGGCGCCGACCGATGGGCGAAGGACCTCGCTCAGGGCGCGGGCATGATTTTGACCCTGCATCATGTCCGGCCCTGGCGCGAGCGGGGCTTCGCCCCCAATCGTCTGCTGGAGATCACGCCTGAATTCCTCGACCAGACGCTGACACTGATCAAGGCTCAGGGCTATGACATCGTCTCGCTCGATGAAGCGGTGGCGCGGCTGCAGAGCCCGCTCTCCCAGCGCTTCTTCGTGGCGCTGACCTTCGACGACGGCTATCGCGACAATCTCGATCATGCCTGGCCGGTCCTGGCCAAGCATGGCGTGCCCTGGACATTGTTCGTGACGACGGGCTTTGCCGAGCGCACAGCGCGGCTCTGGTGGCTGGAAATGGAGGAGGCGATCCGGGCTCTGCCGCGCTTCACCCTGGACTTGCCGGATGGCGGGTTCTCGGCCCGCACCGAATCTGATCGCGAGAAGCAGCTGACCTTCGAGACGCTCTACTGGCGTCTGCGCAAAGGGCCGGAAGCGATTCTGCTGTCAACGATTTCCGATCTTGCACGTCAGGCCGGCATCGATAGCGCAGCCCTGGTCGAGCGCGAATGCCTGCCCTGGGAGACACTGCGCTCGCTCGCCGGCGCGCCCGGCGTGACCATTGGAGCGCATACGCTGAGCCACCCGATGCTGGCCAAGCATCCCGAGGATTTTGCCCGAGCCGAGATCGTCGAGAGCAAGGCACGGCTCGAGCAGGAGCTCGGCCTGCCCATGCGCCATTTCGCCTATCCCGTTGGTGATCCGGGCTCCGCCGGCAAACGTGAATTCGCCCTTGCCAGGGCGGCTGGCTTCACCAGCGCGGTCACCACGCGGCCGGGCCATCTCTTCGATCGGCATGAGCGGCATCTGCATGCGCTGCCGCGTGTCTCGCTGAACGGCTATCACCAGAGCGAGGCAGCGCTGCGGGCGCTGCTGTCGGGGCTGCCGTTCCTGCTTTGGAACAAGGGGCGGCGGCTGAATGTCGCCTAGGCTCAGGACCGGATATCCGGTCCGATGGGATCTAGGCTTCCATGTTTGCAACGGCTTTTCCGAAGACCGTAATCCGATTTTCAGACGGATGTCAGCGTGGCCCGTCCTTCCGCTCCATCCACTTGATGAGCGGCAGCAGGGGCAGCACCCAGGCGAGGCCGAGCGCGATATAGGCGATGGTCTGCACCAGCTTGGGCGCGTCCGTGATCCGCCCCTGCGCCAGTGCCATGGCGACCAGCGCATAGACGCAGACGAAGATCAGGATCACCACGGTGCCGATCAGCTTGCGGTGGCTCTGGGTCATCTCTCGTCTCCATGCCGGCGCGGCTGCGGCATTGCGGGCGTTGTTCGCGTCTTCGCGCGGGTCTATCTGTCACCCCCAACGACGCTTGTGAAGCGCGACATTTGCGACCCGAGGTCCCCATCCCGTGACGATTGCTCTCGATCAGCCGCGTGGCGGCGCTGTCAGCTCCGCCAACCACGCAGGCATCCGCCGCTGGCTCTGGATCGTCGCGGCACTCGTCTTCGCGATGGTCGTGGTCGGCGGCGCGACCCGCCTGACCGGCTCAGGCCTCTCGATCACCGAATGGCGACCGGTCACCGGCGCGATCCCGCCGCTCTCCGACGCCGCCTGGGCGCTTGAATTCGAGAAGTATCGCGCCAGCCCGCAATACCAGCTGCTCAATGCCGGCATGGCGCTGTCGGAATTCAAGTTCATCTTCTGGTGGGAGTGGGGGCACCGTCAGCTCGGCCGCTTCATCGGCCTGGTCTATCTCCTCGGCTTCCTTGTCGTCGCCCTCCGCCGGCTCCTGCCCTGGCGCCAGAGCGCCGTGCTGTTCGGCATGGGGCTGCTGCTTGGCCTGCAGGGCACGATCGGCTGGATCATGGTCGCGTCGGGGCTCCAGCCAGGCATGATCGCGGTCGCCCCCGTCAAGCYGACGCTTCATCTCACCTTCGCCGGCCTGTTCTTCGCCGCCGTTGTCGCGTTCGCCACCTGGCTGACGCCGCTGCGGCGGGTCGAACAGGCGAGGGGCCGCCTGGCCGCCTGGGTGTTGCTGGTGCTCACCTTCGCCCAGATCGCGCTTGGCGGCCTCGTCGCCGGCTCCCGTGCGGGCTTCACCTTCAACACCTGGCCACTGATGGATGGGGGGCTGGCTCCGGCTTCGTCGACGCTGTTTGCGCAGACGCCGCTCTGGGAGAACTTTGTCGATAACGTCGCGTTGGTGCAGTTCAACCACCGCATCGGCGCCTATCTGCTGCTGGCGACCGCGCTCTGGCATGCCGTTGCGATGCGCCGCGCGGCGCCTGGGTCGGGCAGCGCCAAGCGCGCAACGGCGATTGCGGGCCTCACCCTGGCACAGGCCGCGCTCGGCGTCGTTACGCTGCTGCTGGTGGTCCCGCTCTGGGCGGGGCTCGCCCATCAGGCGCTCGCCTTCATGGTGCTGGCGATGACAGTCGTACATGTCACGCGGAGCGGGGCCGGCACCGCGCATCCTGTCCGGGCCTGACGCCGCCTGAACGCTGTCCCCCGGACGGCAAAAGAAAGAGACCCGGGATCCCGGCCGGAATGGTTCAGGCAGGGATCCCGGGTCTGCGTTTCTCTTGCCGGGTGGACGCCCCCGTCGGAGCGCTGCCGGATGCTAGATCAGCGCCTGGTCGAGATCGCCGATCAGGTCCGCCACGTCCTCGAGCCCGATCGAGAGGCGCACGACCTCCGGTCCGGCGCCCGACGCGGTCTTCTGTGCGTCCGAGAGCTGGCGATGCGTCGTCGAGGCGGGGTGGATCACCAGCGAGCGCGTATCGCCGATATTGGCGAGATGCGAGAACAGCTGCAGGTTCGAGACCAGCTTGACACCCGCATCGTAGCCGCCCTTCAGGCCGATGGTGAAGACCGCGCCCGCTCCCTTCGGCGAGTAGCGCTTTGCGAGGTCGTGATACTTATCGCCGTCCAGGCCGGGATAGCTGACCCATTCCACCGCCGGATGCGTCGAGAGGTGCTTTGCGACGGCGAGCGCGCTCTCGCAGTGGCGCTGCATGCGCAGCGGCAGGGTCTCGATGCCCGTCAGGATCATGAAGGCATTGAAGGGCGAGAGCGCCGGGCCCATGTCGCGCAGGCCGAGCACGCGGGTCGCGATGGCGAAGGCGAAATTGCCGAAGGTCTCGCCAAGCACCATGCCATTATATTCCGGCCGCGGCTTGGACAGCATCGGGTAGCGCTCGTCGCCCACCCAGTTGAACGAGCCGCCATCGACGATCAGGCCGCCGATCGAGTTGCCGTGCCCGCCCAGGAACTTGGTGGCGGAATGCACGATGATGTCGGCGCCGTGCTCGAACGGGCGGATCAGGTAGGGGCTCGCCATCGTGTTGTCGACGATGAGCGGAATGTTGTGCTTCTTGGCGATGGCCGCGACGCCGGCAATGTCGACGATCACCCCGCCCGGATTGGCGATCGACTCGATGAAGATCGCCTTGGTGCGCGGGGTCACCGCGGCGGCGAAGCTCTCAAGATCGTCGGAATCGGCCCAGATCACGTTCCAGCCGAAATTCTTGTAGGAATGGTTGAACTGGTTGATCGAACCGCCATAGAGCTTGCGCGCGGCGACGAACTCGTCGCCCGGCTGCAGCAGGGCGTGGAAGCAGAGGAACTCGGCGGCGTGGCCGGATGCGACGGCGAGCGCCGCGGTGCCGCCCTCGAGCGCGGCGACGCGCTCCTCGAGCACTGCGTTGGTCGGGTTGCCGATCCGCGTATAGATGTTGCCGAAAGCCTGCAGGCCGAACAGYGATGCGGCGTGGTCGACATCGTCGAAGACGAAGGATGTCGTCTGGTAGATCGGCGTGGCGCGCGCGCCGGTGGCTGCATCAGGCGCTGCACCGGCATGAATGGCGAGCGTATGGAAACCCGGTGAGCGGTCTGACATGGCGTGCTCCCTGCAAATTCTGATCGTGAAACGGTCTCGTTCGATTTAACGAACGCTCTGTGCGGCGTCAATTCGGCCGGACGGGCCTGAGAGCGGGGCCGATATGCTCCGGCCTGATCCCCAGGCCRATCAGCCGTGCCGGCAGGCGGCGCAGCAGCGGGAAGCGCTGCAGGAGGCGCAGCGGCAGCGGCGGCGCCACCGGTCCGCGGCTGGCGAGCAGCGGCGTGATCACCCGGTTCTGGATGGCGATCTGCATGGATTGGGTGAGTTTTGCCGGGAATTCACGGCGATGCTGCACGGCTGCGAGCGCGGTATCCGTCAGCCGCCTCTCGCGGAGCGGCGCTGCCAGCAGGTTGGCCGTTGCGACGGCATCCTGCACCGCCAGATTGATCCCAACACCGCCGATCGGGGACATCGCATGCGCAGCGTCGCCGATGCAGAGCAGGCCGGGCTTCCACCAGCGCGTCAGGCGATCGACCGCGACCGAGAGCAGCTTGATGTCGTCCCAGCTGCGCAGCTCCGCTATCCGGTCCTTGAGAAAGGGCGAGAGCGCGACGACACCGTCCCGGAAGGCCCGCATGCCCCGGACCTGCAAGGATTCCAGCGAACCCTTGGGGATGATGAAGGCGCATTGCCAGTAGTCGCCGCGATTGAGCATGATGAAGAACCGGCCGCCCGCGACCTGGCCGAAGGTCTGGTTGCGATCACTCTTGCTGCGCGACAGCCGGAACCAGAGCACGTCCATCGGCGCGCCGAGCACTTTCACCGGGAGGCCAGACGCCGCGCGCAGATCGGAGCTGCGCCCGTCGGCCGCAACCACGAGATCGGCCCTGATCGAGAGCGGGCCGTCGGGCGCCATGGCCGTGACACCCGCCACGAGCCCGTTCTGTTTGATCAGTCCCTCGGCCTTCGTCTGCATCCGCAGATGGAAGGAGGGCTGCTCGCGGCCCCGTTCCGCCAGGAAGTCGAGAAAATCCCATTGCGGCATGAAGGCGACATAGGGAGCCTTGACCGGCAAATGGCAGAAATCGGCGAGCGTGATCTCTTCGTCTCCGAAGCGGGCGACGATATGGTCTTCCTTGCTGTGCGGCAGCTTCAGGAAGGCCTCGAGCAATCCGAGTTCATGCATCAGCTCGAGCGTCGAAGGGTGGATCGTGTCGCCGCGGAAATCCCGCAGGAAATCGGCGTGCTTTTCCAGCACGGTGACCTCGATGCCGGCTCGCGCGAGCAGGAAACCGAGCATCATCCCGGCGGGGCCGCCCCCGGCGATGCAGCAAGTAGTCGTTTCCTCGCGCATCGCCGTTCTCCTGGGGATGGCCCGGTCAGGTCCCGGGCCGGTCGATCGACAATTTCTGGAAGCCCTTGCCGGCCAGTTGCGGCCTCTTGTTCGAGATGATGCGCGAGTTGATGCCCTGCCAGCCGATCTCGCCGGAGAGCCGGCCATACTCGATCTTCGGGCAGCGGTTCATGATCACGGTGAGGCCCTTGGCCTCGGCGCGGGCGGCGGCCGCGTCATTGCGGACGGACAACTGCATCCAGATCACTTTCGGCAGGGGGGAGAGCGCCAAAGCCTCGTCCGCGATCGGCCCGGCGGCTTCCGAATTGCGGAAGATCTCGACCATGTCGACGGGAACCGGAATCTCCTTCAACGAGCCGTAGACCGTCTTGCCGAGCAGCGTCTGGCCGGCAAGGCCGGGATTGACGGGGATAACGACTATAGCCTGCACAATGTGATGTCCACTCCCGCCAAAGTGGGCGACGAACTGACGACCACCAGCTTCCCGAATTCGAGCACGCGCGGGTTCTGCACCTCGGCACAGCCGGAGGTTGCGGTCTGCGTGCTGCCCGGCACGGAGCTGGCGTTCGCGAGCGAGATCGAGTGCGATCGGGTGGTCGGCTTCCTGCCGCATCGCAAGATGGCAGCGACGATGGCCCGCTTCCGTCAGATCGATCTCGACAAGCCCTATGCGCATCACGATGCGCTCGAGCTGCCCGACGGGCAGGTCATTCTGCTGACGAACCTGTCTACGGGACAAAAGGCGACCGTTTTGCAGTTGCCAGCCGTGCCGCAGCCGGAAGAAGAGGCCAAGGAGCACCTGCAAACCGAGATGCCGGAGCACTTCCCCGCGATCCTGTGAACAGGCGCCTGATGGATAGCTGCACGCGGCGTGTCACGGTTGTCGCCGCGTGCGGCGCTGATTCCGGATCGATGGAGAGGGCCCGGCCGAGGCTCGCGAGCCGCTAGTTGCCGCTCCAGACCGGCTGGCGTTTCCCCATGAAGGCGCCGATCCCTTCCTCGGCGTCGCGGGCGAGCATGTTTTCGACCATGACCGCCGATGCGCGATCATAGGCTGCGGCGAGGCCCATCTCGCGCTGCTGGTAGAAGGCGCGCTTGCCGACCTTCACCGTGGCAGTCGATTTCGATGCGATCACGCCCGCCAGTCGCAAGGCCTCCGCAAGCGCTGCGCCCGCCGGAACAACCCGGTTGACCAGCCCCATCCGGGCGGCCTCCTCGGCCGGGACCATCTCGCCCAGCAGCAGCATCTCCAGCGCATGCTTCGCCGCGAGGTTGCGCGAGAGCRCCACCATCGGCGTCGAGCAGAACAGCCCGATATGGACCCCGGGCGTGCAGAACCGCGCCTGCGCGCCGGCGACGGCGAGATCGCAGGTCGCGACGAGCTGGCAGCCCGCAGCGGTCGCCGTGCCTTCCACCGCTGCAATGACGGGCTGGGGCAGGGCGGTGATTTGCTGCATCATGGCCGAGCAGCGGCCAAGGATATCGGTGAAATAGGCGCGGCCACGGTCTGGATCGGCGCGATGCGCGCTCATCTCCTTGAGGTCGTGACCGGCCGAGAAGACCGGGCCGGCTGCCGTCAGCACGACGGCGCGCACCGTATCGTCTGCCGCAATGGCCAGGAAAGCCTCGCTCAACGCGTCCAGCATCGCTTCGCCAAGCGGATTGCGCGCCTGCGGACGGTTCAGCGTCAGTGTCGCGATGCCGTCCTGGTCTGCGCGCAGCAGGACCGGGGCGGTGTCGGGCTCGATATGGGCATTCATGGCATGGCCTTTCGCATCCGCGGCTATTGTCGGAGCCCAACCGTCATGCTGCAAGGGGAGGAGTTTCCCGCTGGCATCCGGTTTCCCGCACATGACACCCCGCATGACGATCTCAGAGGTGGAGACCTATCTCGATCAGGTCTTCCCGCAACTCCATCATGGCGGGCGCACTTATTTCATCGAAGATGTCGGCCCGCTGACGGCGCGCATGCGCTGCGACTATCACGAGCGGCATTTGCGCCCGGGCGGCACGATCTCCGGTCCGACCATGATGGCGCTGGCTGATCTCGCCCTCTATGTCGCGATCCTCGGCCAGATCGGCCCGGTCGGCCTCGCTGTGACGACGAGCCTCAACTACAATTTCCTGCGCAAGCCGGGGCCGGTGGCGCTGATCGCGGAGGCCAGGCTGCTCAAGCTCGGCAAGCGGCTCGCCGTAGGAGAGGTCGCGCTGTTCTCGCAGGGCGACAGCGAGATGGTCTGCCATGCGACCGGCACCTACTCGATTCCGTCGGAGCGCTAGGATTCGAGCGCTGGTCCTGGCCGCAGAACCGTCTCCATGGGGGAATCGGAGGGCCGGGAGAAGCGCAGGGAAAGGGATAACCCTGCCGGACCTCGCGGGATCGCTGGAACGGAATGCGGTATCTAAATACCGTTTTTGCCATTGCACTGAAAACAATGCGATTTTTCGCCTTGGACCGTGATCGTGGTGCTTGACAGTACGGCAGCTTGCCCCTATCCACCGCCCCACACCGCCGCCGGCCTTCCGGCGGCTTGTCCTTTTTCAAGCAACCGAAGGGTGCCGCGATGAAGACCGTCTCGCTCAAGCCCGCCGACGTCGAGAAGAAGTGGGTTGTGATCGATGCCTCCGGGCTGGTCGTTGGTCGTCTCGCCTCCGTTGTGGCGATGCGTCTGCGCGGCAAGCACAAGGCCGCCTACACCCCGCATGTCGACTGTGGCGACAACATCATCGTCATCAACGCCGAGAAGGTGGTCCTGACGGGTCGCAAGCGCGACCAGAAGGTCTACTACCACCACACCGGCTTTCCGGGTGGTATCAAGGAGCGTTCCGCCAAGTTCCTGCTCGAAGGCCGCTTCCCTGAGCGCGTCGTCGAGAAGGCTGTCGAGCGCATGCTCCCGCGCGGCCCGCTGTTCCGCCAGATCCTGGGCAACCTGCGCGTCTACAAGGGCGCTGAGCACCCCCACGCCGCCCAGTCGCCGGAGGCGCTCGACGTCGCCGCGCTCAACAGCAAGAATGCGAGGCTCTGATCATGGCTGAGGTTCTTCAGTCTCTCGAGCAGCTCGGCCAGGTCGCCAAGACGGCTCAGCCCGACGCTCCCGTTCACGTCAAGAAGGTCGATGCGCAGGGCCGCGCCTATGCCACCGGCAAGCGCAAGAACGCCATCGCCCGCGTCTGGATCAAGCCGGGCTCCGGCAAGATCACGGTCAACACCCGCGACCAGGAAGTCTACTTCGCTCGTCCGGTGCTGCGCCTGATCCTGCAGCAGCCGCTGATGATCGTCGACCGYATGACCCAGTACGACGTCGTCGTCACGGTCAAGGGCGGCGGTCTCTCCGGCCAGGCCGGCGCTGTGCGCCACGGCATCTCCAAGGCCCTGACCTTCTACGAGCCGGAACTGCGCGGTCCGCTCRAGAAGGAAGGCTTCCTGACCCGCGACTCGCGCGTCGTCGAGCGTAAGAAGTTCGGTAAGGCCAAGGCCCGCCGCAGCTTCCAGTTCTCGAAGCGCTGATCCGGCTCACGCAGTCTGGCTATGCTTTCAGGGGGG
>NZ_JBFTZN010000018.1:0-106302 GCF_056406775.1 Allobosea sp. P1_A7 | reverse complement strand
GAGGTCGAGGCCTTCTTGTCGCGCAGCACGACCGCGACCGCCTGGTCGTAGGGATCCTCGCTCTCGGCCTGGCCCATGCCGCTCTTGTCGAAGACGGCGCCGCCATCCTCGTCATCGCTGCCGGCCTCCTCCTCGGCGGTGACCGCGTCGAGATAGTCCGGCCGGCCTTGCGTCTTCAGATGCGCCACGACCTTCTCGACCTCGGCATCCGAGACGAACGGCCCGTGCACGCGGGTGATGCGGCCGCCACCGGCCATGTAGAGCATGTCGCCCTGGCCGAGCAGCTGCTCGGCGCCCATCTCGCCGAGAATGGTGCGGCTGTCGATCTTCGAGGTGACCTGGAACGAGATGCGGGTCGGGAAATTGGCCTTGATCGTGCCGGTGATGACGTCGACCGAGGGCCGCTGGGTCGCCAGCACGACATGGATGCCGGCGGCGCGCGCCATCTGCGCCAGGCGCTGGATCGTGCCCTCGATTTCCTTGCCGGCGACCATCATCAGGTCGGCCATCTCGTCGACGATGACGACGATATAGGGCAGGGGCCCCAGATCCATCACCTCTTCTTCGTAGATCGCCTCGCCGGAATGCTTGTCGAAGCCGGTCTGCACGGTGCGYGTGATGATCTCGCCGGCAGCCAGCGCCTCGCCGACCCGGACATTGAAGCCGTCGATGTTGCGCACRCCGAGCYTCGACATCTTCTTGTAGCGCTCCTCCATCTCGCGCACCGCCCATTTCAGCGCGACCACCGCCTTCTTCGGGTCGGTGACGACGGGGGTGAGCAGATGCGGGATGCCGTCATAGACGGAGAGCTCGAGCATCTTGGGATCGACCATGATCAGCCGGCACTGYKCGGGSKTSAGCCGGTAGAGGATCGACAGGATCATGGTGTTGATCGCGACCGACTTGCCCGAGCCGGTGGTGCCGGCGACGAGCAGATGCGGCATGCGGGCAAGATCGGCGATCACCGGCTCGCCGCCGATGGTCTTGCCGAGGCARAGCGCCAGCTTGTGCTTGGTCGATTCGAAATCCTGGCTGGCGAGCAGCTCGCGCAGGAAGACGGTCTCGCGCTTGGCATTGGGCAGTTCGATGCCGATCGCGTTCTTGCCCTGGACGACGGCGACACGCGCCGAGATCGCGCTCATCGAGCGGGCGATGTCGTCGGCCAGCGAGATCACCCGCGACGACTTGATGCCCGGCGCCGGCTCAAGCTCGTACAGCGTCACGACCGGGCCGGGACAGGCCTGGACGATCTCGCCGCGTATGTTGAAATCCTCGAGCACCCCTTCGAGCAATCCCGCATTCTGCTGCAGGGTCTCGGTCGAGACCGCCGCCTCGGGCTGCGTCTTCGGCTCGGCAAGATAGCTCAGCGGCGGCAGCTCGAAGACGCCCGTCTGCATGAGGGGTGCGGGCGCAGGCAGCGCCTTGCGTCGTCTTGCCTGACGATCGACACCGGCAGGTTCGTCGGCCTCGCCATTCCGGGTTGGCTCAGGCTCGCTTTCCAGCTTGGCTGCAGGCAGAACGGCTTGCGCCACGCGGGGCTCGGCATGCGAGCGGCTTTCGCCGGACGCCTGCACACCGGGCGCGATGTCGCTCTTGGACCATGCAGCGCCTCCGAGTTGGAGGTTGACCGTATAGGTTTGCGACCAGCTCAAGGCCGGAGCGGAACTGGGAATGACGTTCAGTGCTAGGTCGCTAACCGGAAGAGCAAGGACCGCATCAGCGTCCCCGCTCTCGACTGAGGATGGAGCGTCTTCGGCATAGTCCCGGTGCAGAGGCGTCGCTGGCTCCTCCCACGGCGCCTCAGGCGCGGGGCTGGACATGCCTTCGGCAGAGATCGACCCAAGATCCCAGAACGCATGGTCCGAGATATTCGCGTAGAGCTCGAGTGCGCCATCCGCCTCGCTCTCAGCGGGAACGATCTCCATGACTTCCCGTGCGGCTACTTCCGGCGTGGCTTCTTCGAAACTCACATGGTCTTCGTCCGCAGGCGGGATCGCATCGCATGGATCGATCTCGACCTTGGCCTCAACGACCGCGTCGACGTCCACCATGGGTGTCGTCGTAGCCCCCAGCCCACCCCACACCTTCCGCAGGAGATGGTCCGGCGTCCTTGTGTAGCGCACACGACTGGGCGCCGCGTCAGGGTCCGGCGCTCGGTGCACGGGAGTGATGACCGCGGAAACGGGCAGCTGAGCGCGCAGACCGTGAGGGACCTGCCTCGCGGCCCTCTCGTCAGAGCTGCCGGGCATGGATGTCGGGCAATGATCGTCGTTTCCGTCGATACGTTGCGGATAGAGTTTCAACTTACGCATCGACAGTTACGGCTACTATTTTGGAAGGGACGGTGGTGCTGAATGCGTATCGGGGCAGGGTTAACGCCTCGTGAAACTCAAGCCGGACGGAGCGAGCCACGCAACGCCACAGCTTCCCTCACCGTCGTTAGATACGGGGCCTGCCGCAGTGATTGCCGAGGGGGCTGAGCGTCGGACGCGCCAAAGGGTCGCACTTTGAAAAACATGATTCAGCTTCATTCATGATTAACCAAGCGCGCGCTTAATCAAGATCGAACACAGTTAGGGTTTCCCAGCACTGAAGATCGGGACAGCAAGCCGACCCGCTTGCGGCTCATCGTGATGAGTCTGCGTGAGCGGGGTGGGTGTTGGCGCGCGTCGGAGGCGGGAAGAGTACCAGAGTATCCCGAGAGTACGACGCATGAGTTTTTCGTCCGGTCCGACTGCTGGCCTCGCCCCTCGTGCGCGCAATCGCCGACACAGGATCCGTTTCTCCCGAATTGCCTTCGTCGTCGCGACCCTGGGTCTGAGCGCGGCAGCCGGCTTCTGGGCACAGAAGGACGGTCAGCCGATCGTCTCTGCCGTGCGTGAGCTTGCCCCCATGCTGGAACCGATCTTGGTCGCTTCCAGCCGACGCTACGATCCGCTCCTTGATCCCGACTATTCGCTGGGGCCGGCTCCTCTCACCCTTGGCGAAAGCTCTCCCCTGGCCGCCGGCTTCCAATCCGCCGCGGCGCCCCCTGCCGACCCCGTCGAGCTGCCGGCTCCGGCCGTCGAACCGGAGATCGTTGCGCCGGTGCCGCAGCCGCAGGACGCGCCCAAGCTCGCTCAGATTACGCCGCTTCCGGTGCCGCGCCCGTCCGAGCTTCGCCTTCCCGCCGATCCGGAGGCTCCGCGCGTAGTCGAGCGCCAGACCACCCGGCGGACACGGACCGCCGCCGTCCCGCCCGCGCCGACGGCAGCAGATAACCGCTCGTTCTTCGAGAAGATCTTTGGGGTGCAGCGCTCGTCGGGGCCGGCTCTCGCCTATGCGGCGCCGGAGGACGACGTCGTCGACAGGAGCCGCGGCAGAAAGCTCAGCCCGACCTTGCCGGCTTCGGCGGGCGTCTCGGCCCAGGCGACGGCCATCTACGATATCTCGGCGCGCATGGTGTACATGCCAAATGGCGACCGGCTCGAGGCGCATTCTGGGCTCGGCGACAAGATGGACGACCCACGCTTCGCGCATGTGAGGATGCAGGGTGTCACGCCGCCGCATGTCTACGATCTGAAGGAGCGCGAGGCTCTTTTCCACGGTGTGCGGGCCATACGGCTCCACCCGGTCGGCGGCAGCGGCGCCATCCACGGACGCGCCGGCCTGTTGGCGCATACCTACCTCCTCGGACCGCGAGGGGATTCGAACGGATGCGTTTCGTTCAGGGACTACGACAAGTTCCTGCAGGCCTATCTCAGGGGTGAGGTCAAACGCCTGGTCGTCGTAGCCAGCATGTAGGCCGGACTTCGCGGCCCGCGTCCGAGGCCGCTTTTCCTCCACTGCGCAACGAATCCAATCGGTCGCTGCATTGCGCCGACCCAGGCTGGCCGCTTTTCCTGGAGCAGGGGGAAGCCTATCGGCATCAAGAACAGCGCTGGCCCTATGGGAGCATGTCCATAGGGCGCGAAGATTGAGCCGGGCAGAAGCCTCGCCGCGATAAGCTTGGCCAGCCTCTTCCCTGAAGCGAGAGCACGCCGAGGGTCAGCCCTCGGCGTCGGCCTTGGTCTTGGCCTTCGACTTCGGCGCAGCCTTGGCGGCCGTCTTGCCGGCAGCCTTCTTTGCCGGCGCTTTGGCTGGCGCCTTCGCCGCGCTTGGACGCTTCGTCTTGGCGGCTGCCTTCGCTCCGCCCTTCGCGCCTCCGGCTTCGGCCTTGGCGTTGACGAGTTCGACCGCCTGTTCGAGCGTCAGGCTCTCCTGCGTCATCGCCTTGGGCAGGGTCGCGTTGACCTTGCCCCAGTTGACATAGGGGCCGTATTTGCCGGCGCGCACGACGAGCTTGCCGCCAGCAGGATGCTCGCCGACCTCCCGTCCTGGCACCGCCGCTCCACGACCGAACCGTCCTCCGCCCGCGCCGCTCTCCTTGGCGACGATAAGGTCGATGGCGCGGTTGCCGCCGAGCGCGAGGACATCGTCGTCCTTGTCGATATTGGCGTAGGTCTTGCCGTGCTGGACGTAGGGGCCGTAGCGACCGATGCCGACCAGGATCGGCTCGCCGCTCTCCGGATGCTTCGCGACCTCCTTGGGCAGCGCAAGCAGTGCCAGCGCCTTGTCGAGATCGACGGCAGCCGCGCTCATGCCCTTGGGCAAGCTCTGGCGCTTCGGTTTCTCGCCCTCGCCGAGCTGGACATAGGGGCCGAAACGACCGTCACGCAGCGTCACATCCTGATCCGTGACCGGATCCTTGCCAAGGACCCGCACGCCGGGCGCGCCCTGGCCACCCTCGGCCGTGGCCTCGCCGTCATTGGCCGGAACGGTCAGCGGCCGGGTGTAGCGGCATTCCGGGTAGTTCGAGCAGCCGACGAAAGCGCCGAACTTGCCAAGCTTCAGCGAGAGCTGACCGGTGCCGCAGGTCGGGCAGGTGCGCGGATCGCCGCCATCGCCGCGCGCTGGGAAGATATGTTCTCCCAGCACACCGTTCAGCGCTTCCAGCACCTCGGTGACGCGCAGGTCCTTGGTGCCGGCGATGGCCTGGGTAAACTCTTCCCAGAACTCGCGCAGCAGCGCCTTCCAGTCGATCTCGGCATTTGAGACACGGTCGAGCTTCTCTTCCAGGCTCGCCGTGAAGTCGAACTCGACATAGCGTCCGAAGAAGCTCTCGAGGAAAGCGGTGACCAGCATGCCCTTGTCCTCGGGCACCAGCCGCTTCTTCTCGATGCGGACATATTCGCGGTCGCGCAGCGTGGCCAGCGTCGCGGCATAGGTCGAGGGCCGGCCGATGCCGAGCTCTTCCATGCGCTTGACCAGGCTCGCCTCGGAGAAGCGCGGCGGCGGCTCGGTGAAGTGCTGATCGGCGGCGATGGCGCGCTTTTCCAGCCCGTCACCCGCCTTCATCGGCGGCAGCTTCTTGCTGTCCTCATCCTCTTCGTCGTCGCGGCTCTCCTGATAGAGCGTCAGGAAGCCGTCGAAGAGCACGACCTGACCGGTGGCACGCAGCTCCAGATGACGCGAGCCGACCTTGGCGGCGACGTCCACCGTCGTGCGCTCCAGCGAGGCCGATTCCATCTGGCTCGCGATGGTGCGCTTCCAGATCAACTCGTAGAGTTTGGCCTGTTCGGGCTCGAGATGGCGCACGACCATCGCTGGCAGCCGGCCGAGATCGGTCGGGCGGATGGCCTCGTGGGCTTCCTGCGCGTTCTTGGCCTTGACCGTGTATTTGCGGGGCGCGCTCGGCACATAGGCCGCACCGAACTCCTTGCCGATGACGCTGCGGGCAGCCGTGATGGCACTGCCGTCCATGTCGACGCCATCGGTTCGCATATAGGTGATGAGACCGACGGTCTCGCCGCCGATGTCGACGCCTTCATAGAGCCGCTGCGCAACCTGCATGGTGCGGGCGGGTGCCATGCCAAGCTTGCGCGAGGCTTCCTGCTGCAGCGTCGAAGTCTGGAAGGGCGGGTAGGGGTGGCGCTTGACCGGCTTGGCCTCGACCTGCGCCACGTTGAAGAGAGCTGTCTCCAGCGCCGCCTTGAAGGCTTCGGCCTCCGCCCCGGTGCCGATGTCGAGCCGGGTGATCTTCTTGCCGTCGGCTCCGACCAGGCGAGCCTCGAAGGTCGCGCCGGTATCGGTCGCGAGCGTCGCAACCAGCGACCAGTATTCCCGGGCCCTGAAGGCTTCGATTTCGCGTTCGCGCTCGCAGACGAGGCGCAGGGCCACCGACTGGACGCGCCCGGCCGAGCGGGCACCGGGCAGCTTGCGCCAAAGCACCGGAGACAGGGTGAAGCCGACGAGATAGTCCAGCGCGCGGCGCGCCAGATAGGCGTCGACCAAGGCCTGATCGATCTGGCGCGGGTTGGCGAGGGCCTTCTGCACCGCATCCTTGGTCACGGCGTTGAAGGTGACGCGCTCGACCGGAATGCCCTTGATGGCGCGCTTCTGGTTAAGCGCTTCCAGCACGTGCCAGGAAATCGCCTCGCCCTCGCGATCCGGGTCGGTTGCGAGAATGATCTTCTCGGCACCCTTGGCCGCCTTGGCGATCTCCGCGACCTGCTTGGCGCCGCGCCCCTCGATTTCCCAGAGCATCTTGAAGTCGTCTTCGGGATCAACCGAGCCGTCCTTCGCGGGCAAGTCGCGAATATGCCCGAACGAGGCGATGACCTCGTAATCGGAGCCCAGGTACTTGTTGATCGTCTTGGCCTTGGCCGGCGACTCGACGACGAGGAGCTTCATGGCAGCTAAAGTCTCATGACAAAGGGGCAGGGCCAGCACGCATCGTGCCGGTCCGGCCTGGCTTGGCGCTGGGCGCCCGGGGTCAGGTTCGGAATTGCGCGCGAAAGTGGTTCAGCACGACAGCGCTGTCAAATAGGGATTGCTGCGCGAATGCAACAGTGGCGCGGCGATCAACTGTCGCTTTCCGGCCGTTCCCCGCGCGGTCGCTCCGGCCCGCCCTTGGACGAAGCGCTGGACAATGGCCATCTCGCCGCTTGCGCCGTCTTGAGTCTGTGCCTAAACAACCACCTTCAAATGACATCGCCAGCCCCGACCTATCCGCACCGCCACCTCCTCGGCATCGAGGGCCTGTCGCATCTGGATATCGAGGCTCTCCTCGATCGCGCCGAGGACTATGTCGCGCTTTCGCGACAGGTCGAGAAGAAGACGGCGACCCTGCGCGGCCGCACCCAGATCAATCTCTTCTTCGAGCCATCGACGCGCACGCAGGCCTCCTTCGAGCTTGCCGGCAAGCGCCTCGGCGCCGACGTGATGAACATGTCGGTAGCATCCTCTTCGGTGAAGAAGGGCGAGACGCTGATCGACACGGCCGCCACCCTGAACGCGATGCGCCCCGATATTCTGGTGGTGCGCCATCACGCCGCCGGTGCGGTCAACCTGCTCGCCCGCAAGGTCGACTGCTCTGTCGTCAATGCCGGCGACGGTGCGCATGAACACCCGACCCAGGCCCTGCTCGATGCGCTGACGATCCGCCGCAACAAGGGCCGGATCGCCGGGCTGACCGTCGCGATCTGCGGCGACATCGTGCATTCGCGGGTCGCCCGCTCCAACATCATCCTGCTCAATGCGCTTGGCGCAAAGGTCCGCCTGATCGCCCCCTCGACCCTGCTTCCGGTTGGCATCGAGCGTATGGGCGTCTCCGTCTTCACCGACATGAAGAAGGGACTGGAAGGGGCTGATATCGTGATGATGCTGCGTCTCCAGCTCGAGCGCATGCACGGCGCCTTCGTGCCGTCGCCGAAGGAGTATTTCCGCTATTTCGGCCTTGACCGCGACAAGCTCGCGCTGGCCAGCCCGGACGCGCTCGTAATGCATCCCGGCCCGATGAATCGCGGCGTCGAGATTTCCTCGGAAGTCGCTGACGGCGCTCAGTCCTTGATTCGCGAGCAGGTCGAGATGGGGGTCGCCGTCCGCATGGCGGTTCTGGATGCGCTGGCCCAGCATCTGCCCAATGGCTGAGCGCGGCCGAGCCATTCCCCGGCCGGTTGGAACACAACACTGAAGGCGAGACCGAGCGAGATCATGTCCGAAATGCGCGAGCTTGCGATCGTCAACGCCCAACTGGTCGATCCTGCATCGGGCCGGCAGGGGCCGGGTGCGCTTCTGCTGCGCGATGGTGCGATTGCGGAGATCGCCTGGGGCGCCGCTCCGGCGACGGGCGAGGGCGTGCAGCGGGTCGATGCGGGCGGCCTAATCCTCGCGCCAGGGCTGGTCGATCTGCGCGCCTTTCTCGGTGAACCGGGAGCGGAGTTCCGCGAAACGCTCGGCACGGGCTCGCAGGCCGCCGCGGCCGGCGGGGTCACCACGGTCGTCTGCAGGCCGGATACCGATCCGCCGATCGACGATCCCGCCATTATCGATTTCATCAAGCGCCGTGCCCGCGACAAGGCGGTCGTCAACGTGCTGCCGGCTGCTGCCCTGACCAAGGGGATCGAGGGCCGGGAGATCACCGAGTTCGGCCTGCTGCTCGAAGCAGGCGCAGTCGCCTTCACCGATGGCTCCCGGGCCGTGCGCAATCCGCAGGTCATGCGCCGCGCCATGATCTACGGCCGCGATTTCGATGCGCTGCTGATGAACCATCTCGAGGATCCGGACCTGCGCGGCGCCGGCGTGATGAACGAGGGTGAGTTCGCCAGCCGCAAGGGCCTGCCGGGCATTCCGATCGAAGCCGAGACCGTCATGCTGGAGCGGGATATCCGCCTGGCGCGGGCGACCGGCGCGCGCTACCACGCCGCGATGATCTCCTGCGCCGAATCCGTCGAACTCGTGCGCCGGGCCAAGGCCGATGGCGTGCGGATCACGTGCGGCGTCTCGATCAACAATCTGACGCTGAACGAGAACGACGTCGGCGACTACCGCACCTTCTGCAAGGTCTCGCCGCCACTGCGCCATGAGGACGAGCGGCTCGCCATGGTGGCCGCGCTGGCCGAGGGCGTGATCGATGTCGTCGTCTCCGACCATGACCCGCAGGATGTCGAGACCAAGCGCCAGCCCTTCGCCGAGGCCGCCAATGGCGCGCTCGGCATCGAGACGATGCTGTCGGCAGCGCTGCGCATGGTCCATGCAGGGCAGACCGATCTGCCGACACTGCTGGCGGCGCTTTCGACGCGCCCGGCCGCTCTGCTTGGATTGTCGTGCGGGCGCCTCTCGGTCGGAGCTCCGGCCGATCTGATCCTGCTCGATCCCGACGCGCCCTATGTCGTCGACAAGCGCAAGCTGAAATCGCGGGCCAAGAATTCGCCCTTCGACGAGGCGCGGCTCGATGGGTTGGTACGCACAACCTTCGTTGCCGGACGAGTGGTCTACGAGGCGGACGCAGTCTAAGCTCTTGCGGCGATGGCCTGGGGAAGCGGGGGCGGAATGCCTGAGATGATGAGTTTGGGCCTGCCCGGGTCTTCGGCACTGGCTGCCGTGGCCATCGGTTATCTGCTGGGCTCGATCCCTTTCGGTGTCGTTTTGACGCGCCTCAGCGGCGGACCTGATCTTCGCAGCATCGGCTCGGGCAATATCGGCGCCACCAATGTCCTGCGCACCGGCAACAAGAAGCTGGCGGCGCTGACCCTGGTGGGCGACATGCTCAAGGGCACGGCGGCCGTGCTCGTCGGGCTCTATCTGATCGGCGGCCGGGATGCTGCGCTCCTCGCCGGGCTCGGTGCCTTCCTCGGGCATCTCTTCCCGGTCTGGCTGCGCTTCAAGGGCGGCAAGGGCGTCGCCACCTATCTCGGCATTCTGATCGGGTTGAAATGGCCGATCGCGGTGACCTTCGCGGCAATCTGGCTTAGCGTCGCCTATCTCAGCCGCTATTCATCGCTTGCTGCGCTGCTCGCCAGCCTGCTGACGCCGCTGCTGCTCTGGTTCTGGGCGAACGAGCCGCGCATGGCCGTGCTGATGGCCGTTCTGACTGTGCTGCTCTGGTTCATGCATCGCGAGAACATTGCCAGGCTGCTGGACCGCAGCGAGGGCAAGATCGGCCAGAAGGGCTGATCAGGGATGGCTGGCATCGCACTCACCGATCGCCAGCGTCTCGACTGGCTCCGGCTCATCCGCAGCGAAAGCATCGGCCCACGCACCTTCCGCGCTCTGATGAATCGGTTTGGCGGTGCCGCGGCTCGATGCGCTGCCAGAACTGGCACGGACCTCGGGCCGCAGCATCCGGATTTGCTCCGTTGCCGAGGCCGAACGCGAGATCGAAGCGCTGCGCCGGTGTGGCGGCCGACTGATCGCCCTCGGAGAGCCCGACTATCCGCGGCCGCTGCAGGCGATCGATTCCGCGCCGCCGCTCTTGCTCGTGCTTGGTCGCGGCGAGGTCCTGCTGCGCCCCTGCGTCGCGTTGGTCGGCTCGCGTAACGCCTCGGCGGCCGGCCTCAAATTCACCGCCAGGCTGGCGCAGGATCTCGGCGAGGCCGGTTTCGTCGTGGTGTCGGGGTTGGCGCGCGGCATCGATACCGCTGCCCATGGCGCGAGCCTGGGCACCGGCACGGTCGCCGTACTGGCAGGTGGGCTCGACGAAATCTATCCGCCCCAGAACGCTCAATTGTTCGAGCGACTGATCATGTCGGGAGCGGCGATCAGCGAAATGCCGATGGGGTGGGCCCCGCGCGGACGCGACTTTCCGCGGCGCAACCGCCTAGTTTCCGGGCTTGCGCTCGGCACTGTCGTCGTCGAGGCGGCACGCAAGTCTGGGTCGTTGATCACCGCCCGCTTCGCCAATGAACAGGGGCGCCAGGTCTTTGCCGTACCGGGCTCGCCGCTCGATCCGCGCGCCGAGGGCGGCAATCACCTGATCCGTGAAGGCGCGACGCTATGCGCAGAGGCCGCGCATGTCATCGAGGCGCTCGCACCGTTGCTGGGCCATGGCGGCGCCCTGCCGACAGGCCTCGCACAACCACGCGCGGGCTATGATCCGGAATCAGAATACCTCTGGGACGAACTCGATCTGCCGGAAATCTCCCCGGCGCCGAGGACGGTTCTGCCCCCTGCCATCGCCGGCTCCGATCTCGAACCACCGTCGGAAGCGGTAGGCGAAGCGGAAGGAGAAGGGGGAGGCGATGAGATCCGCGCGCGCGTCCTGGCCCTGCTTGGAGCAGCTCCCGTTTCCCTGGACGACCTGATCCGGGCCAGCGGCCGCTCCGCCCGCGATGTCGGCCGGCTGCTGATCGAGCTGGAACTCGACGGCACGATTCTGCGCCATCCCGGCGGCGCGCTTTCGCGCGTCATGCCCTGAGCGCGTCGGGACGGCCCGCCCGGCCATCAAACCTCGCGGAATCGGCCGTCAGTCGGAGGGCTTCCTTCCGTCGGAGAACGTCTTCAGTCGGATGGCTTGCCGAGCGTTCCGTGGCTCTCGATCTGGATCGTGGCCTCGATCCGGGCCATGTCGAGGAAGTAGACCAGCGTTTCGAGCTTGGCCGCCCGGGCCATCATGCGCAATTCCACACAAATGCTCTCGATGTACTCGGCAACTCCGAGTTGCTGGGCGGCGGAGCTCTCCAGGCTCACGGGAGTGGTCGAGAACGAAGCGGCCTCGAATGGCGTATGGGGAGGATTTCTGGTCTTGCGGCCTGGCCTCGGCCCTCGCGCAGTCATGGCAGCTTGCCCTTGAACGATGCGGCGCTGCGGTCGTGCAGCGACGCGATCTCAATGCGTAGAATGACCTAACGGAATAACGAATTCAATTTCTGCGTGCATCGGCAGGCGGGTCTGACGCGCGTCTGGAATCATCCCAGAAGCAGGACCGCCACCGGCAATGTCACGAGCGCCAGAAGGGTCTGCATCGTGGTGATCTCGGCCATCAACGGGGCGTCGCCACCCATGTCGCGCGCGAGGAAATAGGCCGCGGTAGCCGTCGGCACCGCAGCCGCGACCACCGTGATCGTCAGTGCGGTGCCGGTGACGCCGAACTGCCGCGCCAATATCCAGGCGACGAGCGGCATCACGACGAGCTTGAGCCCGATGGCAAGGCCATGGGCTAGTCGCGGTTGCTTCAAGCGATGGATCTCGAGCCCGGCGCCGACCACGAGCAGCCCGACACCCAGCGCCGCCCGGCCGAGGATATCGACATAGGTCGTGAGGGCCGCGGGCAGCATCCATTGCATCTGGTTGAGCAGAAGTCCGACGGCAGACGACCAGATGAAGGGATTCACTGCGATCGAGCGCGCCGTCTCTGCCGCGCTCATCGGGCGCCCGACGGCAAAGCGCGCCAAGACGAGGACGCAGAGCACGTTCAGCAGCGGGATCATCGAGGCCACCGCGATCGCCATCAACGTTGCCCCCTCACGGCCGTGCAGCCCGGCCGCCAGGGCCAGCGCGACGAAGGTGTTCCAGCGCACCGAGCCCTGCAGGACCGAGGTGAAGGCCGGGCCGTTGATTCCGACACGCGAAAGCAGGGGGCGAACGATCAGGAGGACGGTCGATACGCCGAGAATCGCGGTGACCAGGGTCAGCCCCATCGCCAGCACCGGCAACTGGCTCAGATCCGCGACGGCCAGGGTGTGAATGACGACTGCCGGGAACAGCACCTGATAGGTCAGCCGTTCGACCCCGGCCCAGTGGCTGGGGGAGACGAAACCGCGAGCCTTCAGGGCCCAGCCGGTCGCGAGCACCAGGAAGATCGCCACCAGGCTGTTGATGATCGGATTCATATCGGGACCTGGCTGCGACGGCCTTTGGCGCCGGCAGCGCGAATCCGAGCGCCGGAACAATCTGCCAAAGCTGACGTTGATGGACGGGAAACTGTCATCGGAGGCGTTTCGTAACCCCTCTCACGACAGCCGGCCCCGAACAAGCGCGCGTCCCGCGCAGTCCGAGTTGCATCCGCCGCAATCCCGCCGTGATTGGTTCAGGCCGCATTCAAGCATGATGCCTGATCATGCGATCCAGGTTCAGGCGCGTGAATCGCAGGAGATATGACCCGTGTCTTCTCTCAGGAAATCCGCCATCGTGGCTTTGGCCACCGTCTCGGTCTCGGCCGCTGGATTCGTCCTGCCGGCGGCGGCCAGCGAGCCCCGCGCCGGCGTTGACGCAAGCCGCCTCGACAAGGCCGGCGCCGGATACAGCTACTATCGTGGACGGGGCTGGGGCTGTTGCAACCGTAACGTTGCCATCGCAGGCGCCGTTGGTGTTGGTCTTCTCGGCGCGGCTGCCATCGCAGCCAACCGGCCGGCCTATTCCGGGACCTACTACTACGATGATGGCTACGCCTACGGGGGATACGGCTRCCAGCCGAGCTACTATCAGCCGAGTTACGGCTACCAGCCCGCCTATGTCTATGAGGAGCCCGTGGTTGTCTATCAGCGCCCGCGCTACCATGGCGAGTACTACGGCCCCGGTAACTATTATTCAGAGCGTGGCCCCTATGGTGGTTCCCGTAACGGAACCACCGATCCGGCGCGCGGCGGCAACTGATCGTCGGCCCGGGATTTGAGTTTTGAGGCGGACCGGCTTTGTGCGCGGTCATGGAGGACGAGAATGAGCGTTTACAGCAAGGCCCTGCTGGTCGGCCTTGGACTTGCGGCGTCGGCAGTGCTGTGGGCGGCTCCCGCCTCGGCGCAGTACTATGGCGGCAGTAACCGCGATCCTTATTACGAGCCCGGCCCGCGTTACGGGCGTGGCCCTGATCGCGGGTATGACCGCGGCTACGATCGCGGCCCACGCTATGACGACCGGCGCGGCCCACGCTACGACGACCGGCGCGGCTCCTATGATGGCGGCGGCTATGATCGCGGGCCGCGCAACAACAATCCGATGGCAGGCATGAGCCTCGAGGATCAGAAGCGCGCGATCAAGAACCACCGAGAGGCGCAAAAGAAGGCGATCAAGCGCGGCTACGTCATTCCGTAACCCGCCGCCCGGCAATGTCAGGATAGAGGCGCCGTCGCGGGAAACCGTGGCGGCGTTCGCATGTCAGGCCTCGTCGGTGTCCGGGGGCTCCATGCGCATCAGGCGATCGAGCGCACCCTGCAGGATGTAGGCCGCAGCCATCTTGTCGACCACCTCGGCGCGCTTGGCTCTGGAGGCGTCCGCCGAGAGCAAGGTGCGCGTCACGGCCAGCGTCGACATGCGCTCATCCCAGAATGCGATCGGCAAGGCGGTGAGGGGGGCGAGGTTGCGGACGAAGGCCCGTGTCGACTGGACGCGCGGCCCTTCCGTGCCATCCATGTTGAGCGGCAGGCCGATGACCAGCCCTGCGACGTCGAATTTCGTGGCGATCTTCAGCAGGGCTGCTGCGTCGAGCCCGAATTTGACCCGCTTGATCGTCTCCAGCGGCGTTGCGATCTGGCGCTCCACATCGGACAGCGCGAGGCCGATCGTCTTGGTGCCGAGGTCGAGGCCGAGCAGCCGCGCGTGATCGGGCAGATTCAGGAAGGTTTCGAGAGGAACCAGATTGGCTGACATCAGGGCCGGGTAGCACGCGCCGCCCGTACTGGCGAGCGGCGCGTGGGGGATGGCGTCTAGTTCACGTTCTGCGGGGTCACGCCGGCGGCCTTGAGTGAGGTCGCCCATTTGCTGATCTCGCTGCCAAAGCGCTTGGCATGGGCGTCGCGGCTCCATTCAGCTTCAGGAAAGGCGCTGGTGCCGACCGATTTGAAGCGCTCCAGGACGACGGGGTCCTTGAGAGCGGCCTTCAGCGCGCCGTTCAGCTTGTCGAGCGCCGCTGCCGGAGTTGCCTTCGGCGCGTAGAGCCCGTGCCAGATCGTCATCTCCAGATCGGTGCCGGCCTCGCGCGCGGTCGGCGTGTTCGGCAGCACGCCGAGGCGCTCGGTCGAGGTCACCGCATAGGCACGGACCTTGTCGCCCTGGACCTGCGGCACCGCGGTGGTCGACTGGTCGCAGAGCACGTCGACCTGCCCGGCGACGAGATCGTTCATCGCAGGACCTGTGCCGCGATAGGCAACCTGTGTGAACTTCGCGCCGAGCGCCTGCGAGAGCAGGACCGCGCAGAGATGGGCGTTCGAGCCGATCCCGGCATGGGCGATGGTCAGCTTGTCGGCCTGCAGCTTGGCGAAGGGGAAGAACGCCTTGGCGTCCACCGGCGGCAATGCGAGCTTGCCGGCCACGACCATRGGCCCGGTATTCACCAGCCCGACGGGCGCGAAAGCGGTCTGCGTGTCGTATCCGAGATTGTTGTAGAGCGAAGGCGCGGCCGCGAGCGCGAGATGGTGGATCAGCAGAGTGTGGCCGTCGGCGTCGGATGCGGCGAGGCGCTTGGCGCCGGCCGTGCCGCCGGCACCGGCGATGTTCTCGACCACCACCTGCTGGCCGAGCGTGCGACCCATATGGTCGGCAAGCAACCGCGCGATCACGTCGCTCGGTCCGCCCGCCGCAAAGGGCACGATCAATGTCAGTGGCTTGGTTGGAAATCCCTGCGCCGCCGCGGGCGAGGCAAGTCCTAGCGCCAGCAACCCCGCGAGTGCGAGGCGTCTCGTCGTCTTGGCAATCATTCATTTCCTCCGGTCGTGACGAACCGCTCTCCGGCGGCTTGGTATGGAACGGGTATGCCGCCCGCGCCTCAGCGCAGGTCGGAAAGGTAATGAGCCTCCTCGGTCAGACAGAGGCTGAGGCGTCGTTCGACGGGCATGCCGTCAAGCGCCAGAGCCACGCGGTCGATCTGCAAGGCGGGCCGGCCGGCTTCGACACCGAGCGCAGCTGCATCCACCGGGGACAGGGCGACGGCCTTCAGCTTCTCACGCGCATGCGCGATCGTCACGCCGTAGCGCGCCGCGAACAGGCTGTAGAGATTGTTGGGCACCGGTCCATGCTCCAGCCCCGGGAACAGATGTTGCGGCAGGGTCAGCGTCTCGACGATCAGCGGCGCCGCATCGAGCGAGCGCATCCGGCGGATGCGAATGACCGGCGCCTTGTCGTCGAGATCCAGCGCAGCTTGCTCGGCTGCGTCAGCCAGTCCGGTCGCGATGCTCAGCACGGCGCTGTCGGGAAAGCGCCGCTCGCCATGGTCGGGCACCAGCTTGAAGAACTGGAACAGGATGCGGCGCTCGTCGTGCTCGGCCACGAAGGTGCCGCGCCCCTGTCGGCGAACGACGAGATTTTCGGAAGCCAGTTCGTCCAGCGCCTTGCGCACCGTGCCCTGGCTGACGCCGATCTCGGCAGCGAGTTGCCCTTCGCTCGGCAGACCTTCGCCCGGCGCCCAGACGCCATCGACGAGCCGGCGAACGAGGATCGCCTTCACCTGGCGATAGAGCGGCCGAAAGCCCAGCGGCTCAGCCGTGTCGACCGCGCCGCGCCGCTCTGCATTTTCGAGCTTGTGCACACTCATATGTCTTATATAAGACTTCACCGAGCGCAGGTCGAGCCCGATTTTCGCACGGGCCAGAGCGAACCTTCGCAAGCTTGAAGGAGGCGTTACATGAGCAAGCCCCATCTCCTGGTGCATGAGCAGAAGGACACCGTCGGTGTCGTCGTCGTCGAGGGCCTGAAGGCCGGGACGGACATGCTCTGCGTCGTCACCCACGACAATTCGGATTTTCGCCTGGCCGCGAAGATGGACATCCCGATCGGCCACAAGGTCGCGCTCAAGGACATCAAGAAGGGCGACACGATCTGGAAATACGGCCAGGACATCGGCAAGGCCGTMGCCGATATCGGCAAGGGCGAGCATCTCCACGTGCACAACGCCAAGACCAAGCGCTGGTGATCGGCACGTTCGCCGCCTGACCTGTTCCGGGGCTCCCGCCAGGGTCGAGCCCGTCAAGAAAACGAAGGAAACGCCATGTCGATCGTCGCCAATTTCGATCTCGTGAAGGGCAAGCTCGGACGCATCAAGGGCCGCAAGATCGAAGCGCCCGAGTTCAAGGCGCCGATGGTGAAGCGCCCGACCGGCCGCAGTCTCGATTCGTTCCATGGCTGGCGCCGGGAGAATGGCCGCGTCGGCGTGCGCAACCACGTCCTGCTGCTGCCGCTCGACGACCTCTCCAATGCCGCCTGCGAGGCGGTCGCCAATAATATCAAGGGCACGCTCGCGATTCCGCATGCCTATGGCCGCCTGCAGTTCGGCGAGGATCTCGAGGTCCATTTCCGCACCCTGATCGGCACGGGATCCAACCCCAATGTAGCCGCCGTCATCGTCATCGGCATCGAGGATGGCTGGACCAAGCGGGTCGTTGACGGCATCGCCAAGACCGGCAAGCCGGTCGTCGGCTTCGGCATCGAGGGCCATGGCGACATCGCCACGATCGCCAAGGCGTCCTATGTCGCCAAGGAGTTCGTGCAGTGGGCGACCGAGCTGCAGCGCGAGAAATGCGGCATCGAGGAGCTCTGGGTCTCGACCAAATGCGGTGAATCCGACACCACGACCGGGCTCTCCTCCTGCCCGACCGTCGGCAACATGTACGACAAATGGATTCCGCGCGGCGTCTATGGCGTCTTCGGCGAGACCTCCGAGATCACCGGTGCGGAGCATCTCTGCAAGGCCCGCGCCGCGACACCGGAGGTCGGCGAGCGCTGGTACAAGATGTGGAAGGCCTACCAGGACGACGTGATCGAGGCCCACAAGACCGACGACCTCTCCGACAGCCAGCCGACCAAGGGCAACATCGCCGGCGGCCTGACCACGATCGAGGAAAAGGCGCTCGGCAATCTCGAGAAGATCGGCCGGGAGTGCAAGTTCATCGACATCCTCGAGCCGGCGGAAGCGCCGGCCAAGGGCCCCGGCCTCTACTACATGGACACCTCCTCGGCCGCGGCGGAATGCGTGACCCTGATGGCGGCCGGCGGCTATGTCGTGCACACATTCCCGACGGGGCAGGGCAACGTCATCGGCAATCCGATCGTCCCGGTCATCAAGATCACCGGCAATCCCAAGACGATGCGCACCATGCCGGAGCATATCGATGTCGACGTCTCCGGCATCCTGCGCCGCGACCTGACGATTTCGCAGGCCGGCGATGCGCTCATCCAGAATATCGTGCGCACCGCCAATGGGCGTATGACCGCGGCCGAAGCACTGGGGCATCGCGAGTTTTCGATGACCAAGCTCTATCGCTCGGCCTGACCGGACACTAAACCGGCGGGCGGGCGCTATGCCGCCCGCCCTCCACCTGCCGAAGACTGGCAGAGCAAGCCGGAGCAGAGTTCTTGTCCGTCGCCTCATCCTCTCCGCTGAGCGCCTGGCGCCCGCTTCTCGACGGGATCGTGCTCTCGACCGCTGTTGCCATTGCGTCGGTCCTGGCTGAGCCGGTCCTGAAGACCTGGCTCGGCGGCAAGATCGGCATCCCTGCAGTTGTCATCGCCCTGCTGATCGGCATGGCCTTGCATCCGCTGGCGAATACCGTTCGGTTCCAGGCTGGCATGGTCTTCTGCGTCAAGAAGATGCTGCGCTGGGCTATAGCGCTGCTCGGCCTGCGCATCGCGCTCGGCGACATCATCGCGCTCGGCCTGTCGACCGCTTTGCTGGTCGTGTTCTCGATGATCGTGACAGTCATCTCCGGCTTCTGGCTGGCCCGCCTGCTCGGGCGCGAACACGGTTTTGGCGCGCTTGCCGGGGTTGCGACCGCGGTTTGCGGCGCCTCTGCGGCGCTGGCGACGGCGAGCGTGCTTCCGGATTATCGCGGCAAGGCCGCCGATGTCGCCTTCACGGTCATCGCCATGAATGCGCTCGCGACGATCGCGATGCTGGCCTACCCGCTGATCTGCGTCTGGCTCGGCCTGAGCCCGACCCAAACCGGCGTCATGCTGGGGGCCTCGATTCACGACGTCGCGCAGGTCGTCGGCGCCGGCCAGTCTGTTTCCGACGATGCGGCCAATGCTGCCGTCATCGTCAAGCTGTTCCGCGTCTTCCTGCTGCTGCCCGCGGTGCTGCTCGTCGGCTGGTGGATGGCGCGCGAAGGCGGCCATCCCAGTGATGCCAAGGTGCCGGTCCCGGTTTTCGCCTTCGTCTTCCTGGCGCTTTGCCTGGTCAACAGCGCGTTTGCGACGCAGCCCACGCTGGCCGGATTCTATGAGCCGGTGCGCGCGGCCTTGCTGGAGGCCTCGCGCTGGGGGCTTCTGATCGCGATCGCCGCGCTCGGGCTCGGCACCTCGATCGGCTCGATGGTGCGGCTGGGCTGGCGGCATCTTGTCGTCGTCACCGGGACCAGCCTCGTCATTCTCGGGCTCGTCCTCGGCGGCCTGACAGCATTGGGTTGAGCAGCCACGCAAGGCGGGAGAGCCATGACCGATATCGTCATCACCGAATTCATGGATGAGGCTGCGGTCGCAAGCCTCAGCGCCCGCTACGCGGTTCATCACGACCCTGAACTCTTCGGCAAGCCGGACGAACTCGCCCGGCTGGTCGCCGACATCCCGGCCCTCATCGTCCGCAACCAGACGCAGGTGAGAGGGGCGTTGCTGGCAGGCGCGAAGAATTTGACGGTCATCGGCCGGCTTGGCGTCGGCCTCGACAATATCGACATGGAAGCCTGCGCCGGCCGCGGCATCAAGGTTTTCCCGGCGACCGGGGCGAACAGCCTCTCGGTCGTCGAATATGTCATCGGCACGGCGATGACCCTGTTGCGCGGCGCCTATTTCGCCAATGCAGCCATGCTGGCTGGCGAATTTCCAAAGACAAAGCTGATCGGCCGCGAGATCGCCGGCAAGCGCATGGGGCTCGTCGGCTTTGGCGCCATCGCGCGTGACGCTGCGGCGCATGCCCGCTTGCTCGGGATGAGCATCGCCGCCTACGACCCCTATGTTCCAGCCGGTGATCCGGTCTGGAGCAATGTCGAGCGGCTGGAGCTCGATGCCCTGCTTGCGACCTCGGATGTAATCAGCCTGCATCTGCCGCTGACCTCGGAGACCAAGGGGCTAATCGGAAGCGCGTCCTTCGCGCGCATGAAGCCGGACGCGATCCTGATCAACGCCTCGCGTGGCGGAGTCATGGACGAGGCCGCGCTGGTCGAGGCCCTGAAGAGCGGCAGGCTCGCCGGTGCGGCGCTCGACGTCTTCGAGGAGGAGCCGCTGCGCGGCGGCGCCAAGCTCTTCGCCGGCACGCCGAACCTGATCCTGACGCCGCATATCGCCGGCAATACCGTCGAATCGAACGGGCGCGTTTCCGGCCTCGTCGCGGAGCGCGTCATCGCCGCGCTGGAGGGGCGGACATGACCCGCCTTTCTCTGGAGGAGGCCGAAGCCAGAATTGCGGCGCTGTTCGCCGCTGCGGGGACTTCAGCGGCCAATGCCGCCTCCGTTGCCTGGGCCTTGGTGATGGCCGAGGCCGACGGCTTGAAGGGCCACGGCCTTTCGCGTGTGCCGACCTATCTGGCCATGCTGAAATCGGGAAAGATCGATGGCCAGGCCGTGCCGATCGCCCGGCGACCGAAGCCCGGCGTGCTCGCCATCGACGCCGCCCATGGCTTTGCCTATCCCGCGATCGATCTTGCGGTCAGCGAGCTGCCCGAACTCGCACGCGCCCAGGGCGTCGTCGCGGCACCGATCAGGCGCTCGAACCATTGCGGCGCTGCGGGACTGCATGTCGAGCGCCTGGCCGAGCAGGGGCTCGTCGCCTTGCTCTTCGCCAATACGCCGGGCGCGATGGCGCCCTGGGGCGGCTCGAAGCCGGTCTTCGGCACCAATCCCATTGCCTTTGCCGCACCGCTCGCCGGGCGCGAGCCGGTCGTCATCGACATGGCGCTGAGCAAGGTCGCGCGCGGGCCGATCGTCGCCGCCAGACAGAAGGGCGAGCCCATCCCCGAAGGCTGGGCGCTCGATGCGGATGGCAAGCCGACAACCGACCCGGCCGCCGCGATTGCCGGCACCATGGTGCCGCTCGGCGACGCCAAGGGCGCGACCTTGGCGATGATGGTGGAGATCCTCGCCGCGGCACTGGTCGGCACGCATTTCGCCTTCCAGGCGTCCTCCTTCATCGACGACAAGGGCGGTCCACCCGATACCGGCCAGCTCATCCTCGCGATCGATCCCGCCAGCATGGGCGGCAATTGGTTCGCCGAACGCATGAAGCTGCTGGCCCACGCGATAGAGGACCAGCCAGGCACGCGCCTGCCGGGGACGAGGCGCTTGAATCTGCGTGCGAAGGCCCGCGCTGAAGGGATTCTGATCCCTGAGGAAATCCTCTCCGCCTAAAGCATCGGCCCGCAGAGTGGATTGCGGTTTTCGGGAAAGCCGATGCAAAGACAAAAGTCTATATCAACGAACCGGCTCGCATCCGGTCCGATGATCCGACTTTCTGTGTCGGCATCGGCCTGAAGTCCGCAATCCACTCTGCGGGCCGATGCCGTGAAGCTAGATCTCAGACGAAGTCGAACCGGTCGACATCGACCAGCCCCTTGTCGGTGATCTTCAGATGCGGRATCACCGGCAAGGTCAGGAAGGCGACCTGCAGGAACGGCTCGGCCAGCACGACGCCGAGCGCCCTCGCTTCCGTTCTCAAGCCCTCCAGGCCGTGCCGCACGACCTCGAAAGGCTGGTCGCTCATCAGGCCGGCAACCGGCAGCGCCAGCTCCGCCTTGACCACGCCACCATCCGCGACGGCGAACCCGCCGCCGATCTCGATCAGCCGGTTGGCGGCAGCCGCCATCGAGGCTTCGTCGACGCCGACGACGCAGAGATTATGGCTGTCATGGCCGACGGAAGAGGCGATGGCGCCGTGTTTCATGCCAAAGCCGTGGACGAAGCCGGTCGCGATGCCGTTCGTCTTGCCATGCCGTTCGATCACCGTGACCTTGACCGCGTCCTGCGTGAGGTCGGGCAGGGCCTCTCCATCCCGGGCGGGCAGGGACATCGCCAGCCGCTCGGTGATGATGCGGCCCGGCACGACGCCGATGACGGGGGTGTCGCCGGACCGGGCCGCGACCTTGAAATCTCCCGGCTCCAGTCTGCGGCACCGGACACTGCCGAGGCCAACCGGCGGAATGGGCTTGCGATCCGCGAAGAGGGCCCCCTCGACGAGCCGGCCTCCCGCAAAGACAGACTTCACCTGGCAGGTCGCGAGATCATCCACGAGCACGATGTCGGCGCGCTTGCCGGGCCCGATGAAGCCGCGATCGAACAGGCCGAAATTCCGTGCAGCCGCGAGCGTCGCGACGCGATAGGTCGCAAGCACATCCGCCCCGGCGGCGATCGCAGTGCGGATCATGTAGTCGAGATGGCCTTCCTCGGCGATGTCGAGCGGGTTGCGATCATCAGTGCAGAACGCGAGGAAGGGCGAGGCGTCGCGGGTGATCAGCGGGATCAGGGCATGCAGGTCCTTCGACACCGAGCCCTCGCGGATCAGGATCGCCATGCCCTTGGCGAGTTTTTCGCGCGCCTCCTCGGCCGTGGTCGTTTCATGATCGGTGCGGATGCCGGCCGAGAGGTAGCCGTTCAGGTCCATTCCACGGACCAGCGGGGCGTGGCCATCGATATGCCGGTGAGAGAAGGCTTCGAGCTTGGCGAGGCAGCCGGGATCGCGGTGAAGCACGCCCGGGAAGTTCATGAACTCGGCGAGCCCGATCACCTTGGGATGGTCCATCAGCGGCGTCAGGTCGCCCGCCTCCAGTCGGGCCCCTGCTGTTTCCAGATGCGTCGCCGGCACACAGCTCGAGAGCTGCACGCGCAAATCCATGCGCATCGCCTCGGCGCAGCGCAGGAAATAGCTGATACCCTCGACGCCAAGGACATTGGCGATCTCGTGCGGGTCGCAGATCGCGGTCGTGACCCCGTGCGGCAGCACGCAGCGCTCGAACTCGAACGGCGTCACCAGCGACGATTCGACATGAAGATGCGTGTCGATGAAGCCGGGCACCGCGATCAGCCCCCGGGCATCAAAGCTCGCGATGCCCTCATAACGGCCATAGGTGCCGACGATCGTTCCACCGCAGAGCGCGATATCGGTCTCGACCAGGGCGCCGGTGACGAGATCGAACAGCCTGGCGCCGCGAATGACGAGATCGGCCGGCTCGTCGCCACGGCCCTGGGCAATGCGGCGGGAAAGGGTTGCGGCGTCGGTCATGGCGAGGGTTCCATTTGGTCCAGGCGTGGCAGCGTGCACGTCGCCCGATGCAAAGTCGACTTGGACGGCGCGCGTTGCCGGCCTAGATAGGCTGTCTTGCCCGTCAGCCTAAGGGGTTCCGCCATGAAGCTCACCTGGTTCGGCCATTCGGCCTTCCGCCTCGATCTCCCCGGCGCTTCGCTGTTGATCGATCCGTTCTTCACCGGCAATCCGGCCTTCGAGGGTAATGCCGCCGAGGCATCGAAGGGCGTCAGCCATATCGTGATCACCCATGGCCATGGCGACCATATCGGCGACACGCTTGCCATCGCCGAGGCCAATCACGCGACCGTCGTCACCAATTTCGACCTGTGCATGTACCTTGCCTCGAAGGGCCTGAAGAAGTTCGAGCCGATGAATACCGGCGGCACGGTCGATCTCGGCTCCTTCCAGACCACCCTGGTCAGGGCAGATCACTCGGCCGGCCTGGTCGAGGCCGGTGTCGCTTTCCCGCTCGGCAGCGCCAATGGCGTGGTCATCAAGGCCCCGGGCGAGAAGACGCTCTGGCATATGGGCGACACCGACATCTTCCCGGGCATGGCGCTGATCAGCGAACTGAATGCCGTCGACATCTGCATCTGTCCGATCGGCGACCGCTTCACCATGGGCGCGAAGACCGCGGCGCTGGCCATGACCCGCTTCGTCAAGCCGAAGGTCGCGATCCCCTGCCATTACGGCTCCTTCCCGATCATCGCCCAGAATGCCGACGAGTTCGTCGCGGCGTTGAAGGGCAGCGATGTTCGGGCCCTCGTGCCCGGGAAGGGCGAGGCGGTCGAGATCTGACGCAAGGCCGCGTCATCCGGGATCGGCAACGAAGCGCGCTATTCCCGTCTCCATCCAGCTTCGGTCCATGACGATGGATCCCGGCGTTCTGGCCGGGATTCCGACGACCCGTCAGTATTGACTTATCCTTTTGCCGCCGACGCGCTATAGCGCGGGCAAATCAGTTTCGGCTTGTTCAGCCACAGTTTCAGGAGCCTGCCATGTCGGTCGATCTCGCCACCGTGAAGCGCGTCGCGCATCTGGCGCGCATTGCCGTGCCCGAGGCCGATCTGCCCAAGCTGCAAGGCGAGCTCAACGCCATTCTCGGCTTCGTCGAGCAGTTGGACGAGGTCGATGTCAGCGGCGTCGAGCCGATGACATCGGTCACGCCGATGGCGATGACGCAGCGCCAGGATGTCGTCACGGATGGCGAGATCGCCGATCGGATCGTCGCCAATGCGCCGGTCTCCGAGGACAATTTCTTCATGGTGCCGAAGGTGGTCGAATAGGCGCTGATCCGCCCGTTCTATCTCCCCGGAAGCGCCAGGCGCGCTCCGCGGGCTCCTCCCAGTTCAATTTGCCGGAAACCACTGACGTGACCGACCTGACCCGCCTGACGCTGACCGAGGCCCGCGACGGCCTCAAGGCAAAGACCTTTTCCGCGACTGACCTCGCCAAGGCGCATATCGCCGCCATCGAGAAGGCCCGCGCGCTCAACGCCTTCGTGCTGGAGACGCCGGACCACGCGCTGAAGCAGGCCGCGGCCTCCGATGCCAGGCTGGCGAAGGGCGAGGGCGGCCCGCTCGAAGGCCTGCCGCTCGGCATCAAGGACCTCTTCGCCACCGAGGGCGTGCGCACCACCGCCTGCTCGAAGATCCTTGGCGAGTTCGTGCCAGCCTATGAATCGACCGTGACGAGCCAGCTCTGGCGCGACGGCGCGGTGATGCTCGGCAAGCTCAACAATGACGAGTTCGCCATGGGCTCGTCGAACGAGACCAGCGCCTTCGGCAATGTCGTCAATCCTTGGCGCCGCAGCGGCTCGAATGTCGGAGCAGGTGGCTCCGGCGCAATCGAGGGCAACCATCTGGTTCCGGGCGGCTCGTCGGGCGGCTCGGCCGCCGCCGTCGCCGCCGACCTCTGCCTGGCCGCCACCGCGACGGATACCGGCGGCTCGATCCGCCAGCCGGCGGCCTTCACCGGGACAGTCGGCATCAAGCCGACCTATGGCCGCTGCTCACGCTGGGGCACGGTCGCTTTCGCTTCCTCGCTCGACCAGGCCGGTCCGATCGGCAAGACGGTGCGCGACAGCGCCGTGATGCTGCGCTCGATGGCCGGGTACGATGCCAAGGACACGACCTCCGCGAACCTCGCCGTGCCGGACTACGAGGCCGCGGTCGGCCGCTCGGTGAAGGGCATGAAGATCGGCATTCCCAAGGAATACCGGCTCGACGGCATGTCGCCCGAGATCGAGGCTCTCTGGCAGCAGGGCATCGCCTGGCTGAAGGCAGCCGGTGCCGAGATCGTCAACATCTCGCTGCCCCACACGAAATACGCTCTGCCCGCCTATTACATCGTCGCGCCGGCGGAAGCCTCCTCCAACCTCGCCCGCTATGACGGCGTGCGCTACGGCCTGCGCGTGCCGGGCCGCGACATCGTCGAGATGTACGAGAAGACCCGCGCCGAAGGCTTTGGCGCCGAGGTCAAGCGCCGCATCATGATCGGCACCTATGTGCTCTCGGCCGGCTATTACGACGCCTATTATCTCAAGGCCCAGAAGGTCCGCACGCTGATCAAGCGCGATTTCGAGTTGGCCTATGCCGACGGAATCGACGCCGTGCTGACGCCGGCGACGCCCTCGGCGGCCTTCGGCATCGGCGAGAAGGGCTCGTCTGATCCGGTCGAGATGTATCTCAACGACGTCTTCACGGTCACGGTGAACATGGCCGGCCTGCCGGGCATCGCGGTGCCCGCCGGACAGGATGCGCAGGGCCTGCCGCTTGGCCTGCAGCTGATCGGCCGCCCCTTCGACGAGGAGACGCTGTTCTCGCTCGGCCAGGTCATCGAGGACGCGGCTGGCCGCTTCACGGTTGGCGAGAAGTGGTGGGCGTAAGCGCCTGAGCGCGGCGCCAATCCCGGGCGCCTCCAGGCAGGAGCCCGGGATTCGTCACGTGGATCTTCGGAGTTTCCGGATCGTTTCCGGCTCTGCATCACCTCGCGGTTTGTCCGGCATGGCGCGGACAGATTTCCGCTGGACCATGCTTTGGGTCTGGGCTGGCGGCATGATCTTCAGCCGCGCCATCGCCTGGGCCTGTCTCACTTTCCTGCAAGGGGCGCTGGCCTTCGTCGCCGCGCTCCTGCTTCTCCTGATCATCGTGCAGCAGGTGAGGGGCGATGCCGGCGCGCAGCCCCTCGCGAACCTGATCGCGGCTGTGGCGGCGGCTAGCGTCGCCTTCGCGTGCCGGCTCCTGGCTCGAAAGTTCGCCTAAAAGAGAAACCCCGCCTTGCCGGATCGGCAAGGCGGGGTTTCGTTGTTCAGCAGGCTTCAGTGGGCTGCCGGATGGGCATCCTTGCCGGCGGTCGGCTCGCCCTTCTTCTTCCGGCTCAGCACAGAAGCGAGCCAGCGCACCACCACATAGAAGACCGGGGTGAACAGCAGGCCGAACAGCGTCACGCCGATCATGCCGGAGAACACCGCGACGCCGAGAACCTGGCGCATTTCGGCGCCGGCACCGACGGAGATCGTCAGGGGCAGCACGCCAAGGATGAAGGCGAGCGACGTCATCAGGATCGGTCGCAACCGGGTCCTGGCCGCTGCGATCGCAGCCTCGCGCCGGCTCATGCCCTCGTCCTCGGCCTGCTTGGCGAATTCGACGATCAGGATCGCGTTCTTCGCAGCAAGGCCGACGAGCACGACGAGACCGATATCGACGAGCACGTTGCGATCGAAGTCCTTGTAACCGACGCCGACCATCGCCGCGAGAATACACATCGGCACGATCAGGATGACGGCGAGCGGCAAGGTCCAGCTCTCGTACAGTGCCGCCAGCAGCAGGAAGACGAAGACGACGGCGAGGCCGAAGGCGATGATCGCAGTGTTGCCGGCAAGCTTCTCCTGCAATGCGATCTCGGTCCATTCGAAACCGAACCCGGCCGGCAGAACCTGCTGCGCGATCTTCTCCACCTCCGCGATGCCCTGGCCGGTCGAGTAACCGCGCGCCATCGAAAGCTGGACCTCGGCCGCCGGATAGAGGTTGTAGCGCGGCACGCGATAGGCGCCGGTCGTGTCGGAGAAGGTCGCGACCGAGCCGATCGGCACCATCTCGCCGTCGACATTGCGCGTCTTCAATGCCGCGACGTCGCGGATGTCGAGCCGATAGGGATTGTCGGCTTGCGCCGTGACCCGGAAGGTGCGGCCCAGGATATTGAAATCGTTGACATAGGCCGACCCCATATAGACCGACAGGGTCTCGAACACCCGGGTCACGGGCACACCGAGCATTTCAGCCTTGGTCCGGTCGATATCGGCGTAGATCTGTGGCGTCCTGGTCGAGAACAGCGTGAACGGCTGCTGGATGCCCGGAGCCTGGCCGGCGGTTCCCGCCACTGCCCAGGTCGCGCCCTCGAGCGCCGGCAGGCCGCGCCCGCCGCGATCCTGGACATAGCCCTTGAGACCACCGCCGTTGCCGATTCCGGGAACGGCAGGAGGCTCGATCACCAGGGCGAAGGCCTCGCCGATCTGGCCCAGCTGGCTGCGCAGATCGTTGAGGATGCCCTGGGTCGTGAGGCCCGCCTTGGCCCTTTCCCTGAAGTCGGTGAGGGTGACGAAGGCGACGCCGGCATTGGGCGCCAGGGTGAAGGTTGCGCCATCAAGGCCGGCGAAGGCGACGATATGGGCGACGCCAGGCCGCGACAGCAGCATGTCGGTCGCCTTGCGGATGACCTCGTCGGTCCGCGGCAGCGACGAGCCCGGAGGCAGCTGCACGACGGCGATGAAGTAGCCGCGGTCGAGCTGCGGGACGAGGCCCGTCGGAATCGCCGCCAGGCGCTGGCCGGCGACCGCGATCAGGGCGGCATAGACCAGCAGCATCAGGACGCCGACGCGGATCAGGCGCGAGGTCGCCGCGCCGTATGCGCGCGAGAGCCAGTCGAAGGCCATGTTGAAATATTTGAAGAACCAACGCAGCGGCGCACTGATCGCCGCGAAGAAACCCTTCGGCTCCTCATGGCTGTGCGGCTTCAGCAGGATCGCCGACAGCGCCGGTGACAGGGTCAGCGAAACGAAGCACGAGATCGCCGTTGAGGCTGCGATCGTGACTGCGAACTGCTGGTAGAACGTGCCCTGCAGACCAGTGATGAAGGCGGTCGGGATGAACACGGCGCACAGCACGAGCGCAATCGCGAGCAGGGCGCCGCCGACCTCGTCCATGGTCTTGTGCGCTGCGTCCTTGGCGCTCATGCCTTGCGCCAGATCTCGACCCCGGCCGGGAAGTTCTTCGACAACCCGTCCATTGTCTTGATGAGCGCTTCGGATGCCGACAACGCATTCGAGCCCGGACGCTGGAACACGCCGATCGCGACGGCTTCCTTGTTGTCGAGATAGGAGTTCGACAGATAGTCCTGCGCGCCGAGTTCGACGCGGGCCACGTCGCGGACGCGGATCGTGCCGCCATCCGCGTCCGCGCGGACGACGATGTTGTAGAACTCGTCGATGCTGGTGAGGCGTCCCTGCGTATTGACCGAAAGCTGGAAGGCGCCATCCGACTTCGCCGGCGGCTGGTTGATTGCTCCGGCGGCGACCTGGATGTTGGCGGCGCGGATCGCGGCGATGACATCCCCGGCCGTCAGATTGCGCGCCGCGACCTTGGCGGGATCGAGCCAGACACGCATCGAGTAGTCGCGCGCGCCGAAGACCTGCACGTCGCCGACGCCTTCGACGCGGGTCAGCACGTCCTTCACGTTCAGCGTCGTGTAATTCGAGACGTATTGCTGGTCGCGCGAGCCGTCGGGCGACAGCATGTGGATGACCATCAGGAAGTCGGGCGAGGCCTTGCGGACCTGCAGGCCGAGCGTACGGACGTCCTGCGGCAGGCGCGGTTCGGCCGCCGAGACCCGGTTCTGCACCAGCACCTGTGCCTGGTCGACATCCGTGCCGGCCTTGAAGACGACGCTGATCGTAACACGCCCGTCACCGGTCGATTGCGACGAGATATAGAGCATATCGTCGACGCCGTTGACCTCCTGCTCGATCGGCGCTGCGACGGTCGAGGCGACGACCTCGGCCGATGCGCCCGGATAGGTCGCGGTGATCGTGACGGTCGGCGGCGCGATCTCGGGATATTCCGCGATCGGCAGGCTGCGCTGCGCGATGGCGCCGGCGATCGTCAGCAGGATCGAGAGAACGGTCGCGAAGATCGGCCGGTCGATGAAGAAATGCGCAAAGCGGAACATGCTGGGGTCCTGGCCGGGAGGGCAGGGCGGGCGGCCGATGCCGTCCGCTTCCGGTGATGGCGGCGTAAGCCGTCAGTTGGTTGCGGCGACCTTGATCTCGCCGGCCTGCGGTGTGACGGTCGCGCCCGGCCGCACCATCGGGCTGGCGAGCCCGTTGATGATGACCTTGTCGTCCTTCTCCAGGCCCTTGGTGATCACACGCAACCCGTCCGCGATCTGACCGAGCACTACCGGCTTGGGCACGACCTTGTTGTCGGCGCCGACCGTCAGCACGATCTTGCTGGCCTGGTCCGAGACGATGACGGCGTCGGGAACGAGCAATGCGTCGACCTGGCCGGCATAGATGCGCACGCGCCCAAAGGTGCCGGGCGTCAGGAACTGATCCTTGTTCTCGAATACGGCGCGGCTGCGAATCGTGCCTGAGCGGGCATTGAAGGCGTTATCGACGAAGTCGATCTTGCCCTGGCGCTTCCAGCTCGTCTCGTCGGCGAGCCTGACCTGTGCGGTCGGAGCGCTTTCACGGTTCGTCAGCCCGCGCTGTTCGCCGGCAAGCCTGGAATAGCGGAGGTAATCGGCTTCCGACGTATCGAACACGAAATTGATCGGATCGGTGGCGACGATCGTCGTCAGCAGCGTCGCACCCGACTGGCCGCCCGCGACGAGGTTGCCCGCATCGACGCGCTTGTTCGAGATCCGGCCGGACAGGGGGGCGCGAACCTGCGTCCATTCCAGATTGAGCTCGGCGGTCTTGAGATTGGCCTCGGCCGCCTGCTGGGACGCGACGGCACCGTTCAGGTTGGCGCGGCGCTGGTCAATGTCGCGAACCGTGATCGTCCGGTTCTGCGTCAGAGCCTCGGCGCGCTCGACCTCGTTCTGGGCGAGCTCGACCTGGGCCTTGGCGCGCGCGACTTCAGCGCGTGCCGCATCGACGGCAAGCTGATACGGGCGCTGGTCGATTGTGAAGAGTAGATCGCCCTTGTTCACCCGATCGCCGTCGCGGAAATGGATGCTGTCGAGGAACCCGGAGACGCGGGCCCTGATCTCGACCTGCTCGCGCGCTTCGAAGCGGCCTGTGTACTCGTCCCAGTTGGTCACGCGCTTGGCGAGCGGCGCTGCAGTCTGGACCGGCGGAGCCGGTGGGGCGCCCTGGGCGAGGGCCGTGGCGGCGGACGTCGCGAGCAGCACCGCGAAGGTGGCAAGAGTCCGACCCGTTGAGCGGCGGATTCGCATGGAAAAACTCCGGATAGCGGGGCCGGCGCAACCACTCTCGGTTTCCGGGCCGCGCGCAAGAAAGGTTGCGTGCTGACGATTGTCAAGTTCCGTCACTCGACAGCACCGTCGAATGACGACAGATTAGCAACATTCCGGCCAGGGGGTGACAGGATGGCAACAGACGCTTGCCGCCCGGGCGCCAAGGTTCTACCGAAGACGCGACCTGACCAGAGTTGGAAGACCGATATGAACGCGCATGCCCGCCCTGCCGACCCGAAGAAGCTGATCAAGGGTGCAACCGGCGATTGGGAAATCATCATCGGCATGGAAATCCATGCCCAGGTCACCTCCAACGCGAAACTTTTCTCAGGCGCCTCCACCGCCTTCGGGGGCGAGCCGAACGAGCATGTCAGCCTGGTCGACGCGGCCATGCCCGGCATGCTGCCGGTGATCAATGCCGAATGCGTGCGTCAGGCAGTTCGTACCGGCCTAGGGTTGAACGCGCGCATCAACAACCGGTCCGTGTTCGATCGCAAGAACTATTTTTATCCCGACCTGCCGCAGGGCTACCAGATCAGCCAGTACAAGAGCCCGATCGTCGGCGAAGGTGAGATCGTCGTCGATCTCTCGCCGACCGAGCAGATCAGCGTCGGCATCGAGCGCCTCCATCTGGAGCAGGATGCCGGCAAGTCGATCCATGATCAGCATCCGACGATGAGCTTCGTCGATCTCAACCGCTCCGGCGTCGCGCTGATGGAGATCGTCTCGCGCCCCGACCTGCGCTCGGCCGACGAGGCCAAGGCCTTTGTCACCAAGCTGCGCACCATCCTGCGCTATCTCGGCACCTGYGATGGTGACATGGAGAAGGGCAACCTGCGCGCTGACGTCAACGTCTCGGTGCGCCGCCCCGGCGAGCCCCTCGGCACGCGCTGCGAGATCAAGAACGTCAACTCGATCCGCTTCATCGGCCAGGCGGTCGATGTCGAGGCGCGCCGCCAGGTTGGCATCCTCGAGGATGGCGGCAAGATCGACCAGGAAACGCGGCTCTATGATCCCGGCAAGGGCGAGACCCGTTCGATGCGTTCCAAGGAGGAGGCGCATGATTATCGCTATTTCCCGGACCCGGACCTGCTGCCGCTCGAATTCGACGATGCCTTCGTCGAGCATCTGAAGGCAGCGCTGCCGGAACTGCCCGACGCCAAGAAGGCGCGCTTCATCGCCGAATACGGCCTGACGCCCTATGATGCCTCCGTGCTCGTCGCCGAGCGCGAGCAGGCGGATTACTTCGAGGCTGTCGCCAAGGGCCGCGACGGCAAGGCCGCCGCCAACTGGGTGATCAACGAGTTGTTCGGCCGCCTGAACAAGGAAGGCAAGGATGTGACCGCCTCGCCGGTCTCTGCCGCCCAGCTCGGCGGCCTCGTCGATCTGCTTGGCGAGAGCGTCATTTCGGGCAAGATCGCCAAGGATCTGTTCGAGATCCTCTGGTCCGAAGGGGGCGATCCGCGCGAGATCGTAGAGACGCGCGGCATGAAGCAGGTGACCGACACTGGAGCGATCGAGAAGGCGGTCGACGAGATCATCGCCGGCAATCCCGACAAGGTCGAGCAGGTCAAGCTGAAGCCGACCATGCTTGGCTGGTTCGTCGGCCAGGCCATGAAGGCGTCGGGCGGAAAGGCCAATCCGCAGGCGCTGAACGAGATCCTGAAGAAGAAGCTGGGTATCGAGTGACGCCAGACAGGCTCATCATCCGCGACGCGGTTGCGGCCGATCTCCCGGCCGTCCGCTCGCTGTTGGTCGAGACCTGGCATGCCACCTATGACGGCATTTATGGCTGGCAGCGTGTCGCCGAGATCACCAATGCCTGGCATTCGCTGGAGAATCTGAGCGCCCAGCTCGGTCGCGACGGCGAAGCCTTTCTCGTCGCTCTGGTCGATGACCAGATCGTTGCGACCTCGTCCGCCCGCCGGGAGCGCGACCGGGCGGCGCTGCTGACGCGGCTCTATGTCCTGCCGACCTATCAGGGCGTCGGGATCGGCCGCACCCTGCTGCACGTCACGCTCGCCCATTTCCCCCTGGCGCCGGTTGCRCGCCTGGAAGTCGAGCTGCAGAACGAGCCCGCGATCGCGTTCTACGAGCGGATGGGCTTCTTCCTGCAGCGCTCGGCCCGCTTCGACGGCCGCGACGACACGCCCAACACCTTGCTGATGGCAAAGCGCCTGTTTGCCGAGTGACGGCAGCCGGCGGAGCCCGTCAGCGTGCCGCATGGGCCGGCATGCCGAGTTCCGTTTCAGAAAGGGCTTTGCTAACACCGCGCCAACCGCGGGGCTGTCCAGCGGTCCGGAGGCCTGACCATGAGCAAGAGCAAGATCGATCCGTCCGAGATTTCCATTCGCCAGGCCCGGCGCGACGATGTCCAGCGTGTCGCCAGCCTGATCGTGCTTGGCTCCGCGACACAGGAAGTGACGGAACAGGACGCCGCAGCTGAAGCCGCGCACCCGGACTATGAGCGGGCCTTCGACGAGGTTCTGGCGAGTCCCGACACCACACTTTTCGTCGCCGAGCGCGCCGGAGAGGTCGTCGGCACCTTCCAGGTCACGCTCATTCCGGGTTTCGCCGCACGAGGGCGCAAGCGTGCGAAGTTCGAGAGTGTCCACGTTGCGCCGGAAACGCGGGGAATGGGGATCGGCGCAGTGATGATGACCCACGGGCTCGCCTTCGCAAAGGAGAAGGGAGCGGGGCTGGTCGAGCTGACCTCGCACAAGGCTCGCACCGACGCCCATCGCTTCTATCGCAATCTTGGCTTCGACCAGAGCCACGAAGGCTTCAAGAAGCCGGTCTGAAGGCCGCAGAGCCGTCCAGGCCGATCGCGGGCGGCTTACCATGCCCGGACATGACCAACCTGCTTGCCAAGCAGGTCGGCAACCCTACCGACGGCCTGCCGGGCGGCCTACATCAGATCCCGGCCCAATCGCGACAGGAAAGCTGTGATGCTCGCACGTTCGTCAAAGCCGATCGATCTCTACTACTGGCCGACGCCCAACGGCTGGAAAATCACCATCATGCTCGAGGAGTGCGGGCTCCCTTACAACCTCATCCCCGTGAATATCGGCAAGGGCGATCAGTTCAAGCCCGACTTCCTGGAGATCTCGCCGAATAATCGCATGCCGGCGATCGTCGATCATGATGGGCCCGGCGGAGAGCCGATCTCGGTCTTCGAGTCCGGTGCGATCCTGCAATATCTCGGCCGCAAGACCGGACAATACTACCCTGCCGATGAGCGTGGCCGCGTCGCGGTCGATGAATGGCTGTTCTGGCAGATGGGCGGCTTTGGGCCGATGCTCGGCCAGACCCATCATTTCCGCATCTACGCGCCCGAGAAGCTGCCTTACGCCATCGATCGCTACACCAACGAGGCCAACCGGCTCTATGGCGTGCTCAATCGCCGTCTCGAGGGCCGCGACTATATCTGCGGCGCTTACTCGATTGCCGACATGGCCTGCATCGGCTGGGCCAGAGGCTGGGAGAAGCAAGGGCAGGACATCAGGCAGTTCCCGAATGTCGGGCGCTGGCTGGAAACGATGCAGGCCCGCCCGGCCGTGCAGCGCGGCCTCGCGATCGGCGCTGAACTGCGCAATCCGGCCGGCATCAGCACGCCGGAAGAGAAGGCCGTTCTGTTCGGGCAGCGGGCCCGCTGAGCTGATCCATTGGCGATGGTCGACCTTGGGTTGACCGTCGCCCTCCCGCCACGCTCGGCGCGTGCCGGGCTGGCGGCCCAGATGCCGGTTGCTGACGGCGCAGTTGACCGGACAGCGCCCTAAGCTCGTCGCGTCGGTTCGCCCGAGTCCATTTCACCGAGCGGCAGATGATACCGCCGAGCACGCAGCCCGAGGTGGTCAGCGCATCTCCGGACAAGGACATCGTGCCGGAATAGGTCTTGCCATCCTCCGGATTGAAGGCGCTGCCGCTCCATTTGCCGGCGCCGGTCGGCTTCATGTCGTAGAAGATGCGCTGGCCGACCTTGGCGGGGCCGTTCGTGTCCTTCAGCCAGGCCAGTGTGCCGCACATCGCCTCGCCGCATTTGGCAAAGCGCACCCGCGAGGCCCCGCTATCGCGCAGCCAGGTGCCGCTGACATCCTGTGCCAGGGCGGAGCCGGTGCCGGCGAGTGCCAGCGTCGCGAATCCGAGCAGAGCGGCCCTGGCCGAGGTCTTGTGAAAGCGCATGCGATCCTCCCGTTTCGACCAGCTATGGCTGCATGGTTCAGATATGAACTATATCCGAGCCGGCTTTCGCTTCAAGCTGGAGACGCGTCGGGCTTGATGGACGGCTCCCGCYGGACCGACACGGAGCAGGACAGGCAAACGAAGCCGGCCGGGCAGCCTTGTAGGGCGGGGAGGCGGCAGCTATAAGCCGCCGCATTCTCCAGATTGTCCCTAAGGAACCAACGATGGCTGTCCAGCGTACCTTTTCCATTCTCAAGCCCGACGCGACGCGGCGCAACCTGACCGGCGCGGTCAACGCGGTGATCGAGAAGGCTGGCCTGCGCATCGTCGCGCAGAAGCGCATTCAGATGACCAAGGGCCAGGCCGAGACCTTCTATGCCGTCCACAAGGAACGGCCCTTCTTCGGCGAGCTGGTCGAGTTCATGACGTCCGGCCCGGTCGTCGTTCAGGTCCTGGAAGGCGAGAACGCCATCGCCACCTATCGCGACGTGATGGGCGCCACCAACCCGGCGAATGCCGCCGAGGGCACGATCCGCAAGCTCTTCGCCGAGTCGGTTGGTGAGAACACCGCTCACGGTTCGGATGCGCCGGAGACCGCCGCCATCGAGATCGCGCAGTTCTTCGCCGGCAACGAGATCGTCGGCTGACGCGGCGCGACTGCTGATCGTCTTCGAACGGCGGAGCCAGTGGCTCCGCCGTTTTCGTTCGGGGAACTATTTGAAGCCGAGATCGAAGGCGTAGCTGGCGGAGACGCCGACAGTCAGCGAATCCCGTGAGCCGAACGGCTTGACGATCGGCGATCTGGTCGCATCGCCGACGAGGTGCTTGTATTCGAGATAGGCAGTCGTCTGCAGCTTCTCGGACCAGTTATAGGTCACCTGCGCGATCGCGCCGATCGAGTTGATCCCAGCATTGTAACGCTGCAGCAGGCCGCCTCTGCCCGCGTAATTGCCGCCGAAATAGGTCCGGACATAGTCGGCCCCGACGACGCTCATGCGCGGGCCGGCGCCGATCGTCCAGGCCCCGATCTTCTGGAAGGCGTCGATCTTGAATTCGGCGACAAGCGCGTCATGCGTGATCACGCCGCGGCGCAGGTCGACGCGGCCGCGCAGCCAGGAGGTCGGGTAGAATTCGACAAAACCGCCGAGCTCGGCGCCGAACTTGACGTCCGGCATGCCGATCAGCGCAGGGTTGGTGCTCGCCTTGCGCTCCCAGAGCAGGTTGCCGGAGAAGCCGACGCGCCAGGCCTTGCCGGAGAAGAATCCGATGCTGATCGCATCGTCTTCCGATGACCACCAGGTGCTCTTGGTGCCACGCGCCAGGTTCACGATCGCCCGCGGCCGGAAGACATAGTCGTTCGAACCGGAATAGTCCGGCGTGTAGCGCAGGCCGCCTCCCAGGGTCAGGTGCCAGTTCTGGACGGATTCGGGGGAGGTGAGGGTGGTGTAATCGCTGGACTGGGCTTGAGCTGAGCCGGCAGGCGACAGGCAGAGACTGGCCGCAAGGCCGGTCAGAAACGCAACGCAACGCATTATCGAACTCCGGCGCAACGGCGCCTTGGCAAGCGGAAGTTCCGACAATCTGAAGCGTTATCGTTAATCCCGGGTTGACGCCGCCGGCATTGACCGCAAAAGCCCGGCGCGTCACCAGTAGCGGGCTGAAGGATCATCCATGACCGAACTGCCCCGCATCACGCATCTGCCGTCAGTCTGCCCGCATGACTGCCCATCGGCCTGTTCGCTGGAAGTCGAGGTGATCGACGGGCGCAGCATCGGGCGGGTGCGCGGCAGCAAGCGCCAGAGCTACACCRACGGCGTGATCTGCGCGAAGGTGGCGCGGTATTCCGAGCGCATCCATCATCCGGACCGGCTGCTGCACCCCTTGCGCCGCACCGGACCGAAGGGCTCCGGGCAGTTCGAGCGTATCTCCTGGGATGAGGCGCTGGACGAAACCGCACGCCGCTTCCTCGCGATCGAGGCCGAGCACGGCGCCGACGCCGTCTGGCCCTATTACTATGCCGGCACGATGGGGCTGGTGATGCGTGACGGCATCAACCGGCTGCGCAACGTCAAGCGCTACTCCGGCCAGTATTCGACGATCTGCACCACGATGGCCTGGACCGGGTTCATCGCCGGCACGGGCCGGCTCGCCGGTCCCGATCCGCGCGAGATGGCGAAATCGGACTGCGTAGTGATCTGGGGCACGAACGCCGTGCACACCCAGGTCAATGTCATGCATCACGCGATCAAGGCGCGGAAGGAGCGCGGCGCCAAGATCGTCGCCATCGACATCTACCACAACCCGACGCTGGCCCAGGCCGATCTCGCGTTGGTGCTGCGCCCGGGTACCGATGGCGCGCTCGCCTGCGCCGTCATGCATGTCCTCTTCCGCGACGGCCATGCCGACCGCGACTATCTCGCGCGCTACACTGATGCGCCCGCCGAACTCGAGGAGCATCTCGCCAGCCGCACGCCGGAATGGGCGGCTGCGATCACCGGACTCGACGTCGCCGCGATCGAGGAATTCGCGACCCTGGTCGGCACCCGCAAACGCAGCTTCTTTCGCCTCGGCTATGGCTTCGCACGCCAGCGCAACGGTGCGGTGAACATGCATGCGGCGCTCTGCGTCCCGACGGTGACAGGCGCCTGGCAGTACGAAGGCGGCGGCGCCTTTCATTCGAACAGCGGCATCTACCAGTGGCGCAAGAGCCTGATCGAAGGGCTGGATGTCCGGGATCCCCGCATCCGCCAGCTCGACCAGTCGCAGATCGGCAGGGTTTTGACTGGCGACGCCGAGGCCTTGCGCCAGGGCGGGCCCGTGAAGGCGCTCTTCATCCAGAACACCAATCCCGTCTCTGTTGCGCCCGAGCAGGAACTGGTCAAGCAGGGCTTTGCCCGCGACGACCTGTTCACGGTCGTGCACGAGCAGTTCATGACCGAGACCGCAGCCATGGCCGACATCGTGCTGCCGGCGACGCAGTTCATGGAGCATGACGACCTCTACCAGGGCGGCGGGCATCAGCACATCATGTGGGGTGGCAAGCTCGTCGAGCCGCCTGGCGAGTGCCGCTCGAACCACGAGGTGATCTGTGCGCTTGCCGAGCGCCTGGGCGCCGAACATCGCGGGTTCGCGATGACGCCGCGCGAGATCGTCGACTGGACGCTGCGCGAGACCGGCCGCGGCACGCTGGACGAGCTGATCGCGGCTGATTTCCACGACATCCAGCCGGGGTTCGATCGCGCGCATTACGTCGACGGTTTCGGCTATCGCGACGGCAAGTTCCGCTTCAAGCCGGACTGGCCGAAGGTGCCCAACGCCAATGACGGCCCGGTCGGCCCCTACAGCCAGATGCCGGGTCTTCCCGATCATTGGGGCGTAATCGAGAACACGGACGAGACGCATCCCTTCCGCCTCGCGACCAGCCCCGCCCGCAGCTTCCTCAACTCGACCTTCACCGAGACACCAAGCTCGCAGAAGAAGGAGGGCGGACCGAGCTTGATGATGCATCCGCAGGACGCGGAAGGGCTCGGCATTTCCGATGGCGGCGAAGTCGTTATCGGCAACCGGCGCGGCAGCGTGCATCTGACGGCGAAGTTCTTCTCCGGCGTGGTGCGCGGCGTCGTCATTGCCGAATCGATCTGGCCGAATGCGGCGCACAAGCATGGGCGCGGCATCAACACCATCACCGGCGCCGATGCGGTCGCTCCCTTCGGCGGGGCCGCCTTCCACGACAACAAAGTGTGGATCAAGAAGGCGTGACTGATCGGCCACTTGACCTTTACGGAGGGCTGTGACCATTCCGCCGCGCGCGGGCGAGGCATGGATGATGCTTGCCCCGGCATGGGCATGTGTCGAAGGAACTGCGGAATCATGAAGATGCGGCGGATAGGTGCGGTCGTTCTGGCCGGTGGGTTCCTGATGATGGCTGCGGTTTCGGCCCAGGCCGCGAGCGGCACGAGCGCCTTGCCGCCGCCCGATCCGACCGCCAAGAACCTGACGCCCTACATGATCCAGCTTCGGGCCTTCGATGCCTGCCTGGTCACCCAGTCGCAGCTGATCGGCACGACGCGTGAAGCCGTCCACACGCCTTGCAGCTGCTATGCCAAGGGCACCGTCAACGCGATGACCAAGGACGAGATCCAGGCCTTCCGCGAAACCGGCTATTTCAACGACAGCGCCCGCGCCAAGGGCTACGATTTCATCGATCGCTGCAAGCTCAGGCGGCCGAGCTGATCAGCTTCCGGTCGGCGAAATAGCGCGCCCCGATCCGCGCCGCATAGGCGACGAGATTGGGGTGGCTTTCGATCAGGCCGCGTATCGGCGACTCGAAGAGCGTGCACAGCCCCGAGGCCAGAAAGGCGCCAAGCGTGGCGTCCGCGCCGCAAGGCTCGCTGCCCATCAGATAGGGCCGCTCGCCCAGAATCGCGGCGGCGGCTCCCAGCGCATGCCGGGCGAGTTCCGCCTGTTCAACCGGGCTGTGGCGCCCGGTGCCCTGGCCCTTGAGCGTGCGCTGCACCTGGCGTTTGACCATCGCGGCAACCAGCGGTCGCAACGGCGCCGGCACGACTCTGAAGAACTGAAGCGGCCCCCGGTTGAAATTGCTGTCATTGGCCCAGCGCTCGCTGACCACGAACCAGTAGAGATGATCCTCCAGCATCTTCTCGACGGCCCAGGCGATGCCGCGCTGTTCCGGCGTCAGGCCCTTGTCGAAGTCGATGCCGTATTTCCGCTCCAGATGCAGTCTGATGAAGGTGCTGTCGGCGACGATCTCGCCAGCGTCGATGATCAGCGGCAGCTTGCCCTTGGGCGCCCGCCTCATATTGCCGATCTTGCGCTCATGCGGGAGGCCGGACATCTGCAGGAGGATGTCCGCCTTCATGCAGAAAGGGCTCGGGTCCGGCAGGCCGAACCCGGGTCCGAAGACCTGTAGCGTGATCATGCGAAATCCTCCCATTGGCAGAGGCAAGGCGTTGGTTTTCTGCTGACAGACTGCTGACAACTCTTGTCAGCAGAGCTAGAGCATTCTCCTGCCCAACCTGATGCTTGGGAATTCCTCGTCATGCAACGTGCCGAACGTCTGCTCGATCTGATCCAGGGCCTGCGCCGACGTCGCAGGCCGGTGACGGCCGATACCCTCGCCGCCGAGCTCGATGTCTCGGTGCGGACGATCTACCGCGATATCGGCGCATTGATGCGACAGGGCGTGCCGGTGCGCGGCGAGGCCGGCATCGGCTATGTGCTCGACGCTGGCTTCGATCTGCCGCCGCTGATGCTCTCGCCGGACGAGATCGAGGCGGTTCTCGTCGGCATGCGCTGGCTTGGCGAGCGTGCCGACCCGGTGCTGGCACGCGCGGCGGAAGACGTCGTCAGCAAGGTCGCAGCCGTCCTGCCGCCGCATCTGCGGCCGATCCTGCTCGATGGCGCCCTGTTCGCGCCGGCCTATCGCTGCGACCAACCGGTCGATCAGATCGATGCCGCCGGTATCAGGGCTGCGATCCGCCAGGGCCGCAAGCTCGCGATCCGGTATCGCGACGAGGCCGGTCAGGAGACCGACCGGATGATCTGGCCGATCGGCATGACATTCTACGAGCGGGTGCGGATCGTCATCGCCTGGTGCGAGCTGCGGCAGGCCTTCCGGCATTTTCGCACGGATCGCATCACCGATCTCGTCCCGCGCGAAGAGCGCTATCCAGCAAGACGGGCCGATCTGTTMCGTCGCTGGGAGAAGGAAGAGGAAGAGGCGGCACAGGCCCGATCCTGCCCGATCGATCAGCCGCGCACGACCTCRCCCCCCGCCAGCGTGGCCCTGCCGGAGGCAACCTCCGCCAGCGCCCGCTGATAGAGCGCGTGTTCGACGCCGAGCACGCGGTGCGCCAGGGCATCCTCATCGTCGCCGGCGAGCACGGGAACCCGGGTCTGTGCGATCACCGGCCCGGCATCGAGCTCCGGCACGACGAAATGCACGCTGCAGCCATGCTCCCTGACCCCGGCTTCGAGAGCCTGGCGATGAGTATGCGTGCCCTTGAACAGGGGAAGCAGCGAGGGGTGGATATTGAGCAGCCGTCCTTCCCAGCGCCTGACGAACCAGGGCGTCAGGATGCGCATGAAGCCGGCGAGCGCGATGAGCTCGATCTGGTTGACGCGCAGGACATCGTCCATGGCGCGCTCGAAAGCCTCACGATCCCGACCGAAGGAGCGGTGATCGACGGTTGCGACGGGCACACCGGCAGCCGCAGCCCGGGCCAGGCCACCGGCCTCGGGCACGTTCGAGAGCACAAGAGCGATCTCGGCCGGATAGTCGCCGGCCTGCGCCGCCTCGATCAGCGCGGCCATGTTGGAACCGCGCCCCGAGATCAGGATCGCGGTGCGACGACGCGCCGGCTGAATCACAGGCTGAGCGTCCCGCGATAGCTCACCGGCTCTTCGCCGGCCGCGACCGGGACGATCTCGCCAAGCCGCACCGGCGCTTCGCCGGCGTCCCTCAGGGCGGCCTCGACCTCGCCGGCCTTGCCGGCTTCAGCGGTGACGATCATGCCGATACCGCAATTGAAGGTGCGAAGCATCTCGCGCTCGGCAACACCGCCGACCTTGGCAAGCCAGCCGAAGACTGGCGGAACCGGAATGGCCGCAAGATCGAGCGCAACGCCGAGCCCTTCGGGCAGCACGCGCGGAATATTGTCGGGGAAGCCGCCACCCGTGATGTGGGCAAGGGCCTTGATGCCCGCCGTCGCCTTCAGCGCAGCCAGCAAGGGCTTTACATAGATGCGTGTCGGCACGAGCAGCGCTTCGGCGAGGCTGGTCTCAGGTGCGAAGGGGGCGGGAGCCTCCCAGCTCAGTCCCGACAGAGCGACAATGCGCCGGACCAGCGAGTAGCCGTTGGAATGGACGCCGGAGGAGGGCAGGCCGAAGACCACGTCGCCGGGCACGAGATCCGCACGCGGCAGCAGTGCCCCGCGCTCGGCGGCGCCGACCGCGAAGCCCGCGAGGTCATAATCCTTCTCGGCATACATGCCGGGCATCTCGGCAGTTTCGCCGCCGATCAGCGCGCAGCCGGCTTGCCGGCAGCCATCGGCGATGCCGCGCACGATCTCGACGCCGACCTGCGGATCGAGCTTGCCGGTAGCGTAATAGTCGAGGAACAGCAGCGGCTCGGCGCCCTGCACGATCAGGTCGTTGACGCACATCGCGACGAGGTCGATGCCGATCGTCGAATGCCGCCCGCTTTCGATCGCGATCTTGACCTTCGTGCCGACGCCGTCATTGGCGGCGACCAGGATCGGGTCATTGAAGCCCGCAGCCTTCAGATCGAAGAGGCCGCCGAAGCCTCCGATCTCCGCATCGGCACCGGGGCGGCGCGTGGCACGCACCAGCGGCTTGATGGCATCGACCATCGCGTTGCCGGCATCGATGTCGACGCCCGCCTGCGCATAGGTCAGTCCGTTCGCTCCTGGCTTGCTCATGGTCCTCGGCTTTCATTCCGTTCGCGCGAGCGATAGGCAAGCCAGCCGCGCCTTGCAAGCCGCTATGACGGATTCGGCCTTGCCGGTGCACCGTTTCGGGCTCTAGCGTCGCACAGGACAGCGCTGCGAATCCGGAAGAGCATGACCCTTCCCAACCTCATCACCATCGGCCGGCTGTTTCTGGTGCCGCTCGTCGTGGTGATGATCACCAATGGACGCTGGGAGACGGCCTTCATCCTCTTCGTGGCGGCCGGCGTCTCGGACGCGGTCGATGGATTCATCGCCAAGCGCTTCGGCATGACCAGCGAGCTCGGCGCCTATCTCGACCCCGTCGCGGACAAGGCGTTGATCGTCTCGATCTACATCACGCTTGCGCTGGTCGGGGCTATCCCGGTCTGGCTGGTCGTCCTGGTGGTCTCGCGCGACCTGATGATCGTCTCCGCCGTGATCCTGTCCTGGGTGATGGAAAAACCCGTCGAGATCGCTCCTTTCGTGGTCAGCAAGCTCAACACGGCAGCACAGCTCATTTTCGCCGCGCTGATGCTCGGGAGCAAAGCCTTCGGGGTCGATCCCGGGCCGGCGATCGATGTCGGCCAACTCCTGGTCGCCGTATTGACGCTGGGATCAATGGCGGCCTATCTCGCGTTCTGGCTGCGCCATATGGCGGCCTGACCTGCGGCGAGCGGGCGCCATTGCGTCCGTTTCAGTGCTGCGGCTTGGAACTTGCTCCGTGTTCACCCATCTTCGTGGACGCGGTCGATGATCTCGCATCGCGGAATCCGCCGGGGACTGCCTGTTCATGTCGTTGCAACGCCAAATCGGTTTCTGGCTGATCTCGCTCGCAGTCTTCGTGCTGTGCCTGGTCTTGCTGCGCGACGTGCTGCTGCCATTCATCGCGGCGCTGGCGCTGGCCTATCTGCTCGACCCCCTTGCGGATCGGCTCGAGCGGCTCGGAATGAGCCGTCTGGCCGCGACGATTGTCATCCTGATCGTCTTCCTTCTGATCTTCGTGCTGTCGCTCGTGCTGCTGATGCCCTTGCTCGGCCAGCAGCTCGCCGGCTTCGTCGCGCGGATGCCCGAGGTCGCTGCCAAGCTGCAAACGCTGATCCTGGAGCGGGGGGCGCCGCTCCTCGAGAAGCTGGGTGGTGGCAAGCTTGCCCAGGATGCCCAGAATTCACTCGGAAATCTCGTCGGCGAAGCAACCAAATGGGTCGGCAGTGTCCTGCAATCGCTCTGGTCCGGGGGGACCGCGATCATCGGCGTGTTCTCGCTGCTGGTTCTGACCCCCGTCATCGCCTTCTATCTGCTGGTCGACTGGGACCGCATGTGCGCGACCGTCGACAGCTGGTTGCCGCTCGACCATCGCGACACCATCCGCGGCCTGCTGAGCGAGATGGATAAGGCGATCGCCGGCTTCCTGCGCGGCCAGGCGCTGCTCTGCATCCTGCTCGGGACCTTCTATGCCGTCGGATTGAGCATCGTCGGCGTCAACTTCGGCGCGCTCATCGGCATCATCAGCGGCTTCCTCTCCTTCATCCCCTATGTCGGCTCGCTGACGGGCCTCGTGCTGTCGGTCGGCGTCGCGATCGTGCAGTTCTGGCCGGAGTGGACCTGGCCGTTGGTGACGCTCGGCGTCTTTGCCGCCGGTCAGTTCATCGAAGGCAACATCCTGCAGCCGAAGCTCGTCGGCGACTCGATCGGCGTGCATCCGGTCTGGCTGATGTTCGCGCTGCTTGCCTTCGGCTCTCTCTTCGGCTTCGTCGGGCTCCTGCTTGCGGTTCCCTTGGCGGCAGTCATCGGGGTCTTGAGCCGTTTCGCGCTTCGGCAGTATCTGGCGAGCAACATCTATCATGGCGGCGATGTTTCGAAGTCCGCCGAAGTCCGCAAGCGTCTCGGAGCCGATGTCTGACCATACAAGCCGCCCGCGTCAGCTCGCCTTCGACCTGCCCGTCGACAGCCGCCACGGCGTCGAGGATTTCCTGATCGGCCCGTCCAACGAAGCCGCCTATGGGATGATCGAGGCCTGGCCGCACTGGCCCGAGGCCTGGCTGCGCCTGGTTGGCCCGGAAGGGGCGGGAAAGACCCATCTCGCGGCGATCTGGGCCAAGGCGGCCCATGCCTGGGTCGTGCCCGTCTCCGAGGTGACCGAGGAGAACGTGCCGCACCTGATCTCCGGAGGGGCGCTCGTCGTCGAGGATTGCGACAGAGGGCCTCGCGACGAAGCCGCCCTGTTCCACCTCTTGAACGCGATCAAGGCGAAGCGGGGCTCGCTGCTGCTGACCGCACGCGCAGCTCCCGATCAATGGGGCGTACGTATTCCCGACCTGTTGTCGCGCCTGCGGCTGGCGCCCCATGCGACGATCGCGCCGCCGGACGATGCGCTGCTGCGGGCGCTGCTGGTCAAGCTCTTCATCGACCGGCAGCTCATCGTCGATGCCGGCATCATCGAAGCGCTGACGCTGCGGATGGAGCGCTCGTTTGCCGCGGCGCGTGCACTGGTCGACGCGCTCGACAGGCTTTCGCTGGAACGCGGGCGGCGCGTCACGCGCGCCCTGGCCGGCGAGGTCCTGGCGGACCTCTTTCCGGATGATGCGAACTGAACAGGCGGCGCAGCCAGGCAGGTTGGAAGGAGAGCGGTATGGCCGACGGACGTGAGATCCGGCTGTTTTCCTACGGCACATTGCGCCAGAGGAACGTCCAGCTCGCCACATTCGGCCGAGAGCTCGAAGGCCGTGACGACGCCCTTGTCGGCTTCGCCCGCACAATGGTCGAGATCCCCGATCCGGAGGTGATCGCCACCAGCCGCGAGACGCATCATCCGATCGTGACCCGGTCCGGCAATCCTGCCGACGAAGTGGCCGGAACCGTCTTCAACATCACAGCCGCGGAGCTCGCCGCGGCCGATTCCTACGAGGTCTCGGATTAGCGCCGGATTGCGGTGTGGCTCAGATCCGGGACCGAGGCGTTCGTCTATGTCCGGGCTGCGGACGCGTCCTGAATCGAACGTTCAGGCCGCGCCTTCCGAAGCCGACTTGGCCGACGGCCCAACGAGGCGTGCATGCATGGCCTCGATCAGAAGTTCATGCGCACGGGCTGCGATCGCGTCGAGCGAGGGCGTCCGCACGAACATCGCGGCCGCCTTCTCGCTGAGCTCCTCGCGGCTCGGCAGGACCGGCAGATGCCATTGCGCAACGGCGTCCTGGGCCTGCTGCTGCATTTCGGCCAGCCGGTCACCCGCACGTTGCTGCAGTTCGGCGAGCGCTTCGCGCAAATCGGCGAGCGTCATCGTCGGCAGATGCAGCTCCGACAGGGCAGGGCTCGCCGCATAGGCTTCCCGGAAGGCGCTGACGACGCGGTCCAGCGGCACCGAAGCCGCAAGCCGCTCGGCAGAGCGTTCGATGACGCGCGGCGGCAGGGCCTGCGAACGATCGACGACGGCCTGCGGCGGCGCCTTCAGGTCCCAGACCGCGCCGATCTTCGAGAGACCGAGGATCACGTAATAGGTCGGGTCCCACTGCCACCAGCGGAAGCCCTGACGCACGCTGTACTGATAGGCGTGGTGGTTGTTGTGCCAGCCTTCGCCCATGGTGATGATCGCCAGCCACCAGTTGTTGCGGCTCTCGTCGCCGGTCACATAGTCCTTGTCGCCATGCACATGCGCGAGCGAGTTGATGCAGAATGTCGCGTGATAGACCGCAACCGTCGACCAGAAGAAGCCAACGATCAGGCCGGCCCAGCCGCCGATCGCGAAGCAGAGGCCGGCAAGCAGGATCGCGGGCGCCAGCTCGAAACGGTGCAAAAGGCGCAATTCGGGGAACTTCGTCAGGTCCTGAATCGTTGAATCGTCGAAGGTGCTGTGATCGCGGCTGAAGATCCAGCCGACATGCGAATAGGCGAAGGATGTCATGACCGGCGAATGCACGTCATGCTCGGTATCGGCATAGCGATGATGGTGACGGTGCTTGGAGGCCCACCAGAGCACGCTCTTCTGCGCCGTCGATTGGGCCAGCAGCGCGAGCAGGAACTGCCCGAAGCGGCTGGTCTTGTAGGAGCGATGTGAGAAATAGCGGTGATAGCCACCGGTGACCGCGAACATCCGCAACCAGTACAGCCCGATCGCGAGCCAGACCGAGGTCCAGGTCACACCGCTCCAGAGCGCCCCGAAACAGGCGAGATGCGCCAGCACGAAGGGAACGGCGGATGGGTAGACGATGTCGCCATCATCATGAGGGGCAGTGCTGTCGCTCAAGAATGCTCTCTGTGGGGTTCGCGCGGATTCGCCGCTTCGGTGCGGCACGGGCCGCATGTCCAGCGGCACCAAACAGGACGAGCCGGCGCCGCGCAAGTAGGCCACTCGCCGCAGCATGGCAAGGAAACCACGTGGGGGAAGGCAATTGGTTCGAGGCAACGCAGGAATAGCACTCGCCCGTCATCGAAGCGTCACGCTAGGATGGCTTCAAGTTTGACAGGCGGGCGATCTCGGCCCGGCTTGCGTTCGAGACGAGGGCGAAACTCATGAATATCGAACCGACAAACGTGAAGGCCGCGGACATCGCGCCTCAGGTCGGTCCCATCGGTCTGCGCCATTCGCCGGCCCGCTTCGTCAATCGCGAGCTGTCCTGGCTGCAGTTCAACCGTCGGGTGATGGAGGAGGCGTCGAACCGCAACCATCCTCTGCTGGAGCAGCTCCGCTTCCTCTCGATCTCTGCCAATAATCTCGACGAGTTCTTCATGGTCCGCGTCTCGGGCCTGCGCGAGCAGCTCAAGGCGGGTGTCGTCACGCCCAGCCAGGATGGATTGACCCCGGCCGAGCAGCTGATCGAAATCGCCAAGGCGACGGCCGATCTTACCGCCGACCAGCAGGCGCGCTGGGTCGAACTCAAGCGCGAGCTGGACGATAATCGGATCGTGCTGCTGGGGCCGAAGGACATCGGTGCGCAGCACCGCACCTGGCTCGAGGACCACTTCCTCCATCTCGTCTTCCCCGTGCTGACGCCATTGGCGATCGACCCGGCGCATCCCTTTCCCTTCATCCCCAACCTTGGCTTCACGCTGGCGCTGGCGCTGGAGCGGATCAGCGATGGCCGGCAGCTCGACGCGCTGATCCGGGTTCCCGGGAAGATCGACCGCTTCATCGAGCTGCCCGATCTGGCACGCGACGGCGTGCACCGCTTCATCACGCTGGAAGACACCGTCTCGCTCTTCATCGGCAAGCTATTCCCTGGCTACGACGTCAAGGGAACCGGCTCGTTTCGCGTCATTCGCGACTCCGACCTCGATATCGAGGAGGAGGCCGAGGATCTGGTCCGCGTCTTCGAGACGATGCTGAAGCAGCGCCGCCGTGGCGTCGTCATCCGTCTCGAGGTCAGCGACGGCATGCCGCCGCATCTGCACCGGCTGATCGTGCGCGAACTGAAGGTCGATCCCGACGAGATCGTCCAGGTCGATGGTATGATCGGGCTGAACGAGCTCTCGCAGCTGGTCGGCGTCGACCGGCCGGACCTCAAGTTCAAGCCGTACAACGCCCGCTTCCCCGAGCGCATTCGCGAGCATGGCGGCGATTGCTTCGCCGCGATCCGCCAGAAGGACCTGCTCGTCCACCACCCCTATGAAAGCTTCGACGTCGTCGTGCAGTTCCTGCAGCAGGCGGCGCATGACCCCAACGTCGTCGCCATCAAGCAGACGCTCTACCGCACCTCATCGAACTCGCCGATCGTCAGGGCGCTGGCCGAGGCTGCCGAGGCGGGCAAGTCGGTGACGGCCCTGGTCGAGCTCAAGGCGCGCTTCGACGAGGAGGCGAATATTCGCTGGGCCAAGGATCTGGAGCGCGCGGGCGTGCAGGTCGTCTATGGCTTCATCGAGCTGAAGACCCACGCCAAGCTCTCGATGGTGGTGCGGCGCGAGGCCGGCCAACTCGTCAGCTACTGCCATATCGCGACCGGCAATTATCACCCGATCACGGCGCGCATCTACACCGACGTCTCCTTCTTCACCGCCGATCCGGTGATGGGGCAGGACGTCGCGCGCGTCTTCAACTTCATCACCGGCTATGCGGAGCCGGCCGAGCTGGAGCAGATGTCCGTCTCACCGGTGGGGCTGAAACAGCGCCTGCTGTCCGACATCGCCGAGGAGATTGCCCATGTGAAGGCAGGCCGCAAGGGTGCGATCTGGGGCAAGTGCAACTCGCTGGTCGACCCCGAGATCATCGACGCGCTCTATGATGCGAGCCAGGCCGGTGTGGAGATCGACTTCGTCGTGCGCGGCATCTGCTGCCTGAGACCCGGAATTCCGGGGCTGTCGGAGAACATCCGGGTCAAGTCGATTGTCGGACGCTTCCTCGAGCACACCCGGATCTATGCCTTCGGCGCCGGCTTCGGCCTGCCCTCGGCCAAGGCCAAGCTCTATATTTCCTCGGCCGATCTGATGCCGCGGAATCTCGATCGGCGCGTCGAGGCGTTAACCCCGATCCAGAATCCGACGGTGCACCAGCAATTGCTGGAGCAGATCATGCTGGCGAATTTCCTCGACAACGAGCAAAGCTGGACCATCTTGCCCGATGGTGGCTCAAGACGCATTGTCCCGCCGCCGAGCGACGAGTCGTTCAACGCCCACAAATATTTCATGACCAATCCGAGTTTGTCCGGACGTGGAAAATCGCTCTCCAATTCAAGCCCCCGCAGCCTTGCGCGCCGGACCGGCAGAAAGGCTTGACCCGGCGTTGATCCCGGGGCGGCTGAGCCTCGGCGAGACGCTCGCCATCGTCGATATCGGCTCGAACTCCGTGCGTCTCGTCGTCTACGAGATGCTGTCGCGTTCGCCGGCGCAGGTCTTCAACGAGAAGGAGATGGCCGGCCTCGGCCGTCAGGTCGCGACAACCGGGCGGCTTGCCGATGACGCCATCGAGAAGGCGCTTGGCGCGCTCGTGCGCTTCCGCATTCTCTGCGAGGCGATGCACGTCCGCGATATCCGGGTCATCGCGACGGCTGCGGCACGCGACGCCGCCAATGGACCTGCGTTCATTGCGCTTGCCGAGCGGGCGATCGGCCAGCCGATCGAGCTGATCTCCGGGGGGCGTGAAGCCTATTTGTCGGCTCTCGGCGTGATCTCGGGCTTTGACGCACCGCGTGGCGTCGTCGGCGACCTTGGCGGCGGCTCGCTTGAGCTTGCCGCCGTCGACAACGACCGGGTGGGCGAGGGGGCCAGCCTGCCGATTGGCGTGCTGGCGCTGCTCGACCGCTCGAAAGGCTCGGTCAAGCTCGCCGAGAAGATCGTCCGCGAGGCACTCGACAACCTGCCGCAGCTCGCCGCRATGCGCGGACGCGATTTCTACGCCGTCGGTGGCACCTGGCGTGCGCTCGCAACGTTGCATCAGCGCCAGTCGGTCTATCCGCTGAGCGTGATGCACGCCTACACCGTGCCGGCGCGGGACGTGACGGAATTCGCCAAGCTGGTCGAGCGGGCCGACAGCGCCGTGCTGGAATCGATCGAAGCAGTGTCCTCGGCGCGCCGGCCGCTCCTGGCCTATGGCGCACTGGTGCTCGACCAGTTGATCAAGCGCGGCCGTCCCAGGTCTGTTGTGATTTCGGCCAACGGTGTCCGCGAGGGACTGTTGCACGAACAGCTCCCCGACGAGKAGCGCAGGGTCGATCCGCTGCTTCAGGGGGCACAGGACTACAACCAGCTCAGGGCCCGCGACCCGCGGCATGCGATCGACCTGATTGCCTGGGTCGCAAAGCTCTTCGCCAGCGCTGGCATGCATGAGGATGCGGCAAGCCGCYGCTTGCAGGACGTCGCCTGCCTGCTCTCGGATATCGGCTGGCGCGCCCATCCGGACTATCGCGGCGAGCAGAGCCTCAATGTCATTGCCCATGCCGCCTTCAACGGCGTGGATCACCCCGGCCGCGCCTTCCTGGCGCTCGCCGTGTTCCATCGCTATGCCGGCGCCAAGAGCGACACGCCGGTGGCATCCGAGCTGCGGCGCCTCCTGACACCCCGGCAGCTCGAACGCGCGCTGCTGCTCGCGGCGACGTTCCGCGTGGCCTATCTGCTTTCTGCGGGCATGCCCGATATCCTGACCCGCATTTCGCTGACCTGCGTCGACCGCCGGCTCGTGCTGCGCTTCCCGGCAGACCTCAAGGCGCTGTCGAGCGAACGGGTCACCGGGCGGCTGAAGCAGCTCGCCCGCCTGCTCGGCCGCGAGCACGAGGTCGCGGCGGGCTAAGGCATCGGCCGGAAAGAGGGTTCGATCATCGGGCCCGATGCGATACCCGGTCCGGGGACCTAACGCCTGCTGACATCGACCTCGGTCGCCGAGCGTACATCGACATCGACAATCGCGAGGTCGGGGCGATCGATGGCCGGATAGGCGCGCGTCTCGCCTGGCCGTTGCACGAAGACCAGGCTGGCGAGGGCAGGGTGGCTCGCCAGTTTCGAACGTGCCAAGGCTGGCTCCATGGCGCCGGGAAGCACCAGATGTGCCTTTCTGCCTCCTTCGAGGCAGGCATGCAGGTCGCCGAGGCTGAACAGGCCAAGCGGCAGCAGCTCGACACCTGTCAGGATCGCCATACCGGGCCCGGAGGCGAGCGCGGCGAGGTCCCCGCCGACCAGCGTGGTGATGATCCGTGACGAGGCCAGCGGTTTCAGCAGGCGCGAAATCTCCAGCGCCTTGCTCAGCAATGCGCGTTCCGAGATGGCCTGCGGTCCCGCAAAGCTCCTGCTGTCGACGACCTGGAGGGCCGGGCGTTCCGTCGATTCCGGCAGGGGGTGGCGCACGCCATTCGCAATCAGGGTATCGAGCGGAGCGACGCCGTCGGGAATGTCACGGCCGAAACCGCCGACGAAGCGCGTTCCGAAGGCACGCATGGCAAGTGTCCGCAGCATCAGCAATGGGCGAACGTGCCCGATGCGGCCGGCGCCGAGGGCCATCACCGCCCCCGATGCCTCGATCAACCGGAGCAGATCCAGCTCATTGGCGTGCAGCGGCAACATCAGCGGCGAGAGGCCGGAGCGCAAGGCGGCCAGAATGGAAACCAGTGCCTCGGGCCCCAGCGGTGCAAGGATCGCGACGCTCGCRCCGGGCTGGGCATGATTGGTGCTCAGAAGCCCGGCGAGGCGCGAAACCCGGTCGTCCAGGTCCACGAAACTGAGGGAGCGCGGCTGCTCGTCGCTCCAGCTGCGGCGTCCGGGGGGATCGCGCAGCGCCGCCTCGTAGCCGCGGCTGCGCACCAGGGCCTTCAGCAAAGTATCGAGATCGAGGCCGTCTAGCAGGGCAGCAGCGTCGTCGTAGTCAGCCCGCATCGACGATCCTTCAGTTCGCCGGAGCGGGCGGCGCCGGGACGCGGGCCAGAACTTCGGTGGACAGGAAATAGGCCGGCCTGCGGGCCGGCAGCACGACATCGCGTGAACGAGCGAGCCAGGTCTCGGGCAAATAATAGAGCGGCACGACATAGAACCCGGAGATCAGCAGCCGGTCGAGCGTGCGCACCGAGGCAACGAAATCGGCGCGTTCGCGGGCGGAGAGCAGCGTTTTCAATACCGCGTCGACGGCCGGCGATTTCACGCCTGCATAGTTCAACGAGCCCTTGCGCTCGGCATTGCTCGAATCCCAGCGCCCGACCTGCTCGTTCCCGGGAGAGGCCGAGGCCGGCCATGTCCACTGGATCATGTCGAAATCGAAGGTGGAAAGGCGGCGCCAATACTGCACGTCGTCGATCAACCTGACCGTGACGGCGATGCCGAGCCTGGTCAGCGACTTCGCATAGTTCAGCGCAAGCCGCTCCTGCGGCCGGCTGGTGACGGTGATCTCGAAGCTCAGCGCCTCGCCGTTCTTGCTCTGGCGCAGCACGCCGTCCTGAAGTGCGTAACCAGCGCTCTGCAGCAGATCGAGCGCCTTGCGCGCCTGATCGCGGTCACGGCCGGAACCGTCGGTCGCCGAGGGCATCCAGGTTCCCGCGAGAACGTCCTCCCGGACGGCCCCGGGGAAGCCTGCGAGCAGTGCCTTCTCGCGCGCATCCGCCGCCACTCCGAGCGCGGAGAGCTCCGAATCCGCGAAGAAGCTGCCGGCCCGTCGATAGACGCCATGGAACAGATTGCGGTTGGCCCATTCGAAGTCGAACAGGATGCCGAGCGCCTCGCGCACCCTGACATCGGCGAAGACCGTGCGGCGCGTGTTGAAGACGAAGCCCGTCATGCCCTTCGGCGCCTCGAAGCGCAGCGCCTCCCGGACGATGCGGCCATCGCGCACGGCGGGAACATCATAGCCCGTCATCCAGCGTGTCGGGTCCCCTTCGAGACGGATATCGTAGAGGCCGGCCTTGAACGCTTCGAAGAGCGTATTGGCGTCTCGATAGAAATCGTAGCGGATCTCGTCGGCATTGAAGAGACCGCGGGTCAGCGGATGATCCTCGGCCCAGAAGCCGCTGCGGCGCTTCAAGGTCAGTGCCTCGCCCGGCTTCACGTCACTCACGAGATAGGGACCGGAGCCGAGAGCGGGCTTGAAGCTGGTCTCTGCGAAGGTTTCCGCATTGGTCGCGTGCTTGGCGAAGATCGGCATGGCGCCGATCACCAGCGGCAATTCGCGATTGGAGCCGTCGCCGAGCTCGAACTCGATCCGGCGCAGCGTGGGCACTGCGACCTTGGTCACGCGCCCGAGACTGGAGCGGTGGAACGGCTTGCCCTTGGTCCTCAGCATGTCGAAGGTGAAGCGCACATCTTCGGCAGTGACTGGCTGGCCATCCGAAAAGGTGGCCCGCGGATCGATCTCGAAGGCGAGCCGCGTGCGGTCGTCATTGAGCTCGATCTTGCTCGCCAGCAGGCCATAGGACGTGAAGGGCTCGTCAGCCGAGCGGAAGAGCAAGCTCTGCTGCACATAGCGGGGCACGGCGTCCGGGGCGACGCCGAGCACCACGAGCGGATTCAGGCTGTCGAAGGTGCCCTGCAGGCCAAAAATGATTCGCCCCCCCTTGGGAGCGGCCGGATCGGCATAGGGCAAATGCGCAAAGCCCTTCGCCAGGGAGGGCTCGCCATGCATGGCGATGGCATGATCGACCGATGGCGATTCGGCGCGCGCAACCGCGCCCGCCGCCAGAACGGCGGCAAGAATTGCGAAGATATGCCGTACCGCAACGCCAATCGCTGCAGCCGGCGCAAGATATGAACCCATTGCCTGACCTGATTCCCAGCGGCAAGAATAACACGGCTTGCCGGCCGTCACGTAAGCTGTTCAGACTGGAAACCTGCAGCAGAACTCGCTAAACGCAGCGCGAGGTGTCATTCAAACGCCGCAATCGCAACCGATGTGCACGGCCTTCCAGGGGCTGGCGCGCGTAAGCGATTGAGCCCGTCGACAATGATGCGCGCGGCTTGCGAAGTCGTGTTTCGAGATTCGCCTGGTAAGGAAAACCATATGACCGCTTCGTTCAGCCCGTCTCAGCGCCTGTCCGCCCGAGCGTTCGGCCTGGCCATGAGCGCCGTGATCGGCCTCAGCCCGGTCGCCGCCTTCGCTCAGCAGCAGCGTCCCGCCCAGCGCCCGGCCCAGCCACCGGCTCAGCAGCAGCCCGCGCAGCCGCCGGCCGGACAAGCTCAGCAGGGTGGTCCCACCGTCGTTCAGGTCAAGCCGGAGCCGTCTCAGACCAGCTGGACCAAGGTTTGCGGCAAGGATCAGGCCGCCAACAAGGAAATCTGCTACACGACGCGCGATTTCGTCTCGGATCAGGGCCAGCCGGTGCTTGCGGTTGCCGTCTATGACGTCAAGGGCGACGCGACCCGGATTGTGCGCTTCCTGATGCCGCTCGGCCTGATGCTGCAGCCTGGTGTCCGCTTCGGCGTAGACGCGGCGCAGCCGGTGCCCGGCCGTTACGCCATCTGCTTCCCGAACGGCTGCTTCGCCGAGGCGCAGGTGAAGGACGATGTCATCAACGCGATGAAGAAGGGCAATACGCTCAATATCAGCGTGCAGAATCAGACCGGCCGCGAGGTGACCTTCTCGATTCCGCTTGCCGATTTCGGCAAGGGCTTCGATGGCGCCCCGATCGACCCGAAGGTGCTGGAAGAACAGCAGAAGCAACTGCAGGACGAATTGTCCAAGCGCCAGGAAGAGCTGCGCCAGCGTCTTGGCGGCGGCGGAGCCAATGCGGCTCCGGGCGCTCCGGCGGCTCCCGGCGCGGCTCCCGCTCCCGGCGCTCCGGCTGCTCCCAAGCCCTGATCGGGTTGCCGTTCGCACAAACAGAAAAGGCCGGCCCCTCGGGGCGGGCCTTTTTCATGGGCCTTCTGCGTTTGCATCAGCTTTCCCGAGAGCCGGAACCCACTTTTCGGGCGGGCACTCCAATGGCGTCGGGCGGCGGGATCAGTTCAGGTCGGCCTTGTCGATGAGATAGCGGCCCTTGCGGTCGCGCCTGAAGAACTCCTTGGCCTGCGGATGGCGGATCGGCCGGCCGGATTCGTCGATCACGAGATTTTGCTCGGAAACATAGGCGACATATTCCGTCTCCTCGTTCTCCGCGAAGAGATGGTAGAATGGTTGGTCCTTCGACGGGCGCAGGTTCTCCGGGATCGCCAGCCACCATTCCTCCGTATTGGAGAAGGTGGGGTCGACGTCGAAAATCACCCCTCGGAACGGATAGACACGGTGTTTCACCACCTGCCCGATCCGGAATTTCGCTGAACGCGCTTCCATGTCTCGCCTTGACCCGTCCTCAAGCCGGCAGGCTCTCATACTGCCGGCTAACGTCGCCATCTCGCGCATGCGGTAGGATTGCGTCGCAAATAGGTCAAGATCAACGGCTGAAAGTCGCTAGTTCGGCGGCAATCCATAGCGCTCGGCGAGAGCCGGATCGCGAGCGGCAACCTGGTGGGCCAGATCGACGATGACCTTGGCCTGTTTCCAGGTGGCGTCGTCCTGCATCTTGCCGTCGATCATGACCGCGCCCGAGCCGTCGGGCATGGCTTCCAGGATGCGTCGGGCGAACGCGACCTCTCCGGGATCCGGGCTGAAGACGCGCTTGGCGATCTCGATCTGCGAGGGATGCAAGGTCCAGGCGCCGGCGCAACCGAGCAGGAAGGCGTTGCGGAACTGGGCTTCGCAGGCGGCTGCATCCGAGAAGTCGCCGAAGGGGCCGTAAAAGGGCTTCAACCCGGCCGACGCGCAGGCGTCGACCATCTTCGCCAGCGTATAATGCCAGAGATCCTGCTGAGCGACGGCGCGAGCGCCGCCTTCGGGGGAGGGGTCGGCGATCACCTTGTACTCGGGGTGCCCGCCGCCGACGCGCGTCGTCTTCATGGCGCGCGAAGCGGCCAGATCGGCTGGGCCAAGGCTCATGCCGTGCATGCGGGGGGAGGCCGTGGCGATGGCCTCGACATTCTTCACGCCTTCGGCTGTTTCAAGAATGGCATGGATCAGGATCGGCTTGCGGASCTGATGCCGCGCTTCGAACTGGGCGAGCAGCTGATCGACATAATGGATGTCCCAGGGCCCCTCGACCTTTGGCACCATTACGACATCGAGCTTGCCGCCGACCTCGGACATGATCGTGCTGATATCATCGAGAAACCAGGGCGAGTTCAGGGCGTTGACCCGCGTCCATAGGCCGGTCGCGCCGAAATCGACGGACTTGGCCATCATGATGAATCCGTCGCGCGCAGCCGTCTTGGCGTCGACCGGGATCGCATCCTCGAGATTGCCGAGCACGATATCGACCTGACCGGCGAGTTCCCCGACCTTGGCGCGGATCTTTTCAAGATGTGGCGGCACGAAATGGATCATGCGCTCCAGTTTCAGCGGCAGCTCCCGCAAGGGCTCCGGCGCGCCGATGGCGAGCGGGCGGAAGAACTGGCGCGGCGTCTTGGTTGGCATGGTGGGCTCCATGGTGCGTTGCAGCGAATGTGCCGGACCATGCAGCGCCCGTCTATTGGGCTTTCGCAGCGCGCCGGGCGTCGAACTGAGAATGATAGCCTAGGATGAAATTCCAGGGCGCGCGTCAGACAATATTCCTAGGCATTCATGCCTGTTGCATTGCCGGGCTGCGAGCGATGCGCTGCGCGGCTTTGCCGTTGGCCCTCGACCCGCTACACCGCCGCGATGCGCCTGCCTGTTACCCGGGAGGTGCACCCGCCCGAGGTTCCAGCGCGTATGGCCGAACTTGCCAGCCTGTTCAATCTGGTCGCGCCGTTCTTCGGCCTGATCGTCCTTGGCTTCGCTGTCGKGCGCTACAAGCGGCTCCCGGAAGAGGGGCTGGCGTGGATGCAGTACTTCCTGATCTACATCGCCCTCCCGGCGCTGTTCTACCGCCTGATTGCCGACAAGCCGCTGAGCGAGCTCTCGAACTGGGGCTTTGTCGGCGCCACGACGCTCGCCACCTTCTGCGTCTTCTCGCTCTCCTTCCTCATCGGCTTGAAATCCACGCACGGGCATATGCCCCAGGCGGTGATGCAGGCGGTCGCCGGCTCCTACTCGAATATCGGCTATATGGGCCCACCGTTGATCCTGGCCGCGCTCGGGCCGGTCGCGAGCGCGCCGGTGGCGCTGATCTTTGTCTTCGACAATATTCTGCTGTTCTCGCTGGTGCCCTTCCTGATGGCCCTGGCCGGCGTCGAGAAGAAGGGCTTTCTCGCGACAGCCGGCGAGGTGCTCTGGAAGGTGGTGACGCACCCCTTCAATCTCGCGACCCTGGCCGGCGTGATCGCGAGCTACACCAAGCTCGAATTGCCGACTGCGCTCGACAAGATGACGCTCTGGCTGTCGCAGGCGGCGGCTCCCTGCGCGCTGTTCCTGCTCGGCGTCACGGTGGCGCTGCGGCCGATGAGGTCGATGCCCGCGGAAGTGCCGGCCCTGGTCGCGGTCAAGCTCGTCCTCCACCCGCTGCTGGTCTGGGTGCTGCTCTCGGCGCTCGGAAATTTCGCCGACCCCTGGGTCTATGCGGCGGTGATCATGGCGGCGCTGCCGCCGGCCCTGAACATCTTCGTGATCTCGACGCAGTACAAGGTCGGCGTCGAGCGCGCCTCGGCCTGCATCCTCGTCGGCACCATCGTCTCGATGGTGACGCTGACGGGCTTCCTGTGGCTGGTGAAGACGGGCAGGATGGCGGCAGACCTGTTTCCCTGACGGCTGCCCTGCGCCCGTCCAATCCCCGGGATCGCGATGCTGCCGCTCGACGACCTTCTGGTTCTGGATTTCTCGACTTTGCTGCCGGGCCCGCTCGCGAGCCTGTTTCTGGCCGAGGCGGGTGCCGAGATCATCCGGATCGAGCGGCCGGGTGGTGAGGACCTCCGCCGCTTCCCACCGCGCTTCGGCGAGACCTCGGCTCCATTCGCTGCGCTCAACCGCGGCAAGAAGAGCATCGAGATCGACCTGAAATCCTCCGATTCCGCCGAATTGCTGCGCCCTCTGGTCGAGCGCGCCGACATCCTGATCGAACAGTTCCGCCCTGGCGTGATGGAGCGGCTCGGTCTCGGTTTCGAAGCCCTCCACATGATCAATCCCCGGCTGATCTATTGCTCGATCAGCGGCTATGGCCAGACCGGGCCGCGCTCCCAGGATGCCGGGCACGATATCAATTACCAGGCGATCGGCGGGCTGCTCGGGCAATCGCTGAAGCGTGGCGAGCCTCCGCCGCTGCCGCCGACGCTCGTTGCCGATATCGCAGGCGGGGCGATGCCGGCGGCGCTCAACATTCTGCTGGCGCTGCGCCAGCGCGAGCGCACCGGTCGAGGCTGCCATCTCGACATCGCGATGAGCGACGCTATGCCGACCTTCACCTGGTACAGCCTTGCCCAAGGGCAGGTGACGGGAAACTGGCCGGAAGGCGGCGAGGGGCTCCTGACCGGGGGAAGCCCGCGCTACGGGCTCTATGCCACCGGCGATGGCTGGTTTCTCGCGGTTGGAGCCCTGGAGCAGAAATTCTGGGAGGTCTTTTGCGAGGCGATCTCGCTCGATCCCGGCTTGAGCGATGATCGGATGAATCCGGAGGCGACGCGCTCCGCGATCGCCTCCATCATCGCATCGGAACCGGCGTCGTACTGGCGGAGCTATCTCGAGCCGCGCGATTGCTGCTGCACAGTCGTGCGCAGCCTCGAGGAGGCGCTGGCCGACCCGCACCTGACTGCGCGCGGCCAGCTCGACRACCAGGCGGAGGAGCCGGGAGGCAGGCGCCTTGTCTCGACCCCCTTGCCACTGGCCCCGGTTTTCCGGGAGCACGCGCCCGCACTGCTGCGCGTGCCGTCGAGCGGTGGTGATCAGGAGTTGCTGCAGACAGAACCCGACAGGGGCGACTGATCGCGGGCCGCTCAGTTGGCCATGCCGCCAGCCAGGCCCTGGCGCATGACGATCCGGCGCAACGGCCCGATCTGCGAGAGCGCGAGCAGGCCGGCGCCACGCATTAGGTCGGCGGGGAGCAGGTCGGTCAGCAAGGTCCGGTTCAGCGCATCGACCGCACCGGTACGCAGCCGTACATCCGTCTGCCGCGCCGAATCATAGGCGGCAATCACCGCGTCGCTGCCCGGGTCTTCGGCGTCATGCAGGACGCGACGCAGGGCTGCGACGTCGCGCAAACCGAGATTGAGCCCCTGAGCGCCGATCGGCGGGAAGACATGGGCCGCTTCCCCGATCAATGCCATCCGGTTCGCCCCGAAACGTGTTACCGAGAGGCCGCCCATGGGAACGCGCCCACGCGCCCCCTCGACGGTCATGGCCCCGAGCAGGGAATGCGTCTGCCTCTCGACGCTGCGGGCGAACGTGGCATCGTCCAGCGCGGCGATCCGCTCGGCCTCTCTCGGCTCGAGCATCCAGACCAGCGAAGAGCGGTGGCCGGGCAGGGGAACGAGCGTGCAGGGGCCGCTGCGCGTGTGGAATTCCGTCGAGGTCTCGCGATGGTCGCGGCGATGGCCGAGGATCGCCGTCAAGGCGATCTGCGGATAGCGCCAGTCCCTGGTGGTGATACCGGCAGCGTCCCGCACGCGGGATTGGCGACCATCGGCGCCGATCACCAGCCGGGCGCAGAAGGGCTCGAACTCGGCTCCGGAGATCCTGACCGCATCATCTTGGGCTTCGATCGCCGAAACCATATGGGGCACGCTCCGGATGTTCGGGTTGGCCTGGACATGCTCGGCCAGCGCCGCAACGAGATCGGCATTCTCGACATTCCAGCCGAAAGCGTCGAGCCCGAGTTCGGACGCGTAGAACTCGACCGGTGGCTGCCGGAACAGGCTGCCGGTGTCATCGACAAGGCGCATCACCGCGAGCGGAGCAGCCTTGCCGTCGAGGGCCGGGAGCAGGCCGAGCTCGGCGAGCATCCGCCAGGAGCCGTCGAGCAGCGCCACGGTGCGACCGTCTCGCGGGGCGACCGGGCGGCCGAATACGGTGACCTGCCAGCCATCTGCCGCACAAGCGAGCGCGGCGGCCAGCCCAACGGCGCCGGCGCCAATGATGGCGATCTCGGCCTGATCAGAATGCGGGAGCGTAGCACGCGAAGTCATGGCACTTGGCTAGCCGACCCGAAGGCGTCTGGCCAGTCCGCGCTGCGTCGCAGCCCCGCACAGAGACTGCGTGAAATGGGCCCTGACGAAGGACGGAAGCGTTCATGCCGCGCCCCGATCCCGCACCATCATCTGCCGACCCGGCGTTGGGCGCCGACCCGCCCAGCAGTCCGGCCGTTGCGTTGATGCGATGCAAGTCCCTATGGTCCGGCCTTCACGTGATGGAGCAATGTCAATGGTCAAGGCGATACGCGTTCACCAGACCGGCGGACCCGAGGTTCTGAAATACGAGGACGTTGCGTTGCCGGCGCCCGGGCCAGGCGAGCTGCTGGTGAGGAACCGCGCGATCGGCCTCAACTTCATCGATACCTATTTTCGATCGGGCCTTTACGCGGCCCCCAAGCTGCCCTTCGTGCTGGGCAACGAGTCGGCCGGTGACGTCCTTGCCGTCGGCCCCGATGTCACCGAGTTCAAGCCGGGCGACCGCGTCGCCTGCGTTGCGACGCTCGGAGCCTATGCCGAGGAGCGCATCGTGGCGGCGGCATCGACGGTGGCTCTGCCGGCTGCGATCTCCTTTGAGGCTGCGGCCAGCATGATGCTGAAGGGCCTGACCGCCGAATATCTGCTGCACCGGACCTACAAGGTGAAGCCGGGCGACACGATCCTTGTGCATGCTGCCGCTGGCGGCACCGGCCTGATTCTGTGCCAGTGGGGCAAGGCGCTCGGCGCGACCGTGATCGGCACCGCAGGCTCCAGGGACAAGGCCGAGCTCGCCAAGGCGCATGGTGCCGACGAGGTCATTCTCTACCGTGACGAGAATGTCGCGGCGCGGGTCAAGGACATCACCGGCGGAAAGCTCTGCGACGTGGTCTATGACGGCGTCGGCAAGGACACGTTCATGGCCTCGCTCGACTCGCTCAAGCCCTTTGGCGTGCTTGCGAGCTTCGGCAATGCGTCGGGCGCGGTCGAAGCGTTCAATCTCGGCATCCTGGCTGCAAAGGGCTCGCTCTACGTCACCCGTCCGACACTGAACTCCCACACCGCAAAGCGCGAAACGATGGTCGAGATGGCGAAGAACCTGTTCGGCGCCGTCACCTCGGGCAAGGTCACGATACCGGTGAACGCGACCTTCCCGATGAAGGATGCAGCCGAGGCACATCGCACGCTGGAGAGCCGCGGCACGACGGGCTCGACGGTCCTCATTCCGTAGCGTTCGCCGCCTCGTCGCAGCAATCTCGCCCAGATTGTTGCCTAGATCTCCTGCCGCCGGGGGCGGCAGGATGGGTGGCTGGGCAAGATGAAGAAGGCGATTCGGGCACTATGTGTCGTGCCGGCGCTGATCGGCGCGGGCGTATTGGTGCTGCCGCGCGGGTGGAATGGCCTGCAGTTGCAGGTGGCGGCCAATGACCCCGTGGCCCTGTCGGACCTGCGTCTGCAGGGCGTGCTTGCGTCCGGGCGCATCGCAGACGAGATCGATGCGGCGATTGCCGCTGGCGACACCGACCTTGCCGGCAGCTTTGTCGATCTGGCCGCCGAGCATCGCCTCATTGTCACAGAGGACCAGCGCAAGCGCCTCGCGCGCTTGAAGGACGAGGCGACGACGCGCGCGCTCAAGGATTTCGGCTCCGGTTTCCTGTCGGGCGAACGCGCGAGCAATGCCGGCTTCGCCGGCGCGGTGGTCAGCGACGTTGTCGGCGTCGGCGACCTGCGGGACATCGCCGGTGAAGGCCAGAAGCTGCTCCGCGGCGAGGCAACGGATCATGTTGTCCTGGTGCTGGCGGCCGGCGGGCTCGCTCTGAGCGTTGCGACATGGGCGAGCCTCGGCAGCGGCCTGCCGGCACGCGGTGGTCTCAGCGTCGTCAAGGCAACGGCGAAGGCAGGCATGCTGTCGCCAAAGCTGACGGCCAATCTCACGCGCATGGCCGCGGGAGCCGTCGATCGTCCGGCTCTGACAGCCAGTCTCTCCGCTGCTGCGCGCTTCGACCTGGCAGCAGCCCGCGCATCCTCGGCTGCGATCGTGCGGCCGGCGGCAATGACGCGCCTGGCAACGCTTGGGCAGGATGCCGGCGCAGTCTATGCCCGGACCGGCCAGGCCGGTCTGCGCCAGGTTCTCGCGGTTGCAGACGAGGCCGGCGATATTGGGCGCGCGGCACGGCTGAGCGCCGCCAAGGGGTCCACCACCCGTGCGGTCCTGAAGGTGCTCGGACGTTCGGCGCTGGTGCTGGGCGCGCTCAGTCTCACGACCATGAGCTGGATCTTCGCCCTGATCGGCTATGCGGTGGCGCTGGCCATGCTCGCGCAGAGATTTGGCTGGTGGCTCGGGCGCCTCGGTTCAGCCCGGCGAAAGCCGGCTATCTGAGAGCAGGGCCGATCATCGTTCCGACGCCTGTGAACCTGCTGCGGAGACGACGCGACCAATGAGGGCCAGCGGACGCTGATCCTCATTCGGGAGCATGTCATGAACCGGACACTTCGTTTCACTGGTCTGTTCTTGGCCTCTCTCACCATCTCGACGGTCGCAATGTCGCAGCAGAACGGCAGCGGGCATGGCGGCGACGATGGCGGTCGGAGCGGCAAGGGCGCAGCAGGCGGAAGCGCTCGGTCCGTGTTTCAGCTGCTGCGCGAATTCCCTGGGGGGAAGGCACGCCTCACCCGCGCAGTCGCGCTCCGTGGCGGGGGCGCCAACCGGATCGATCATGTCTGCAGCGAGCCGCCTCCGTCACGGCGCCTGCCGTCGCGTTCCAACAGACCTGCCTTGGGGTAGCGAGGTCTTCCTCTATCGCGGGCGCGGCGACCAGATCATGCGCGCCCTTGCGAAAGTGGACAGGCCCGATCAGACCGCGATTCCGTGCAGATCGTAGGCGTCGGCCCGCTCGATCTTCACCATCACGATCTCGCCGGCCCGGAGCGGCCGGCGGCTCGCAACATAGACATTGCCGTCGATCTCGGGCGCATCCCATTTGGAGCGGCCCTTGGCGACCGTCGGGCCCGCCTCGTCGATGATCACCTGAATGCGCTTGCCGACCCGGCTCTTGACGATCCGGGTACTGATTTCGGCCTGCGCCTTCATGAAACGATGCCAGCGCGCTTCCTTCTCGTCCTCCGGGATCAGCGGCAGGCCGAGATCATTGGCAGGCGCACCCTTGACCGGCTCGTATTTGAAGCAGCCGACGCGCTCGAGCTTTGCTTCCCTCAGCCAGTCGAGCAGGAACTGGACATCCTCTTCCGTCTCGCCGGGGAAGCCGACGATGAAGGTTGAGCGGATGGCGAGATCGGGACAGATCTCGCGCCATTTGCGCAGGCGGTCGAGCGTGCGGTCCTGATGAGCCGGGCGCTTCATCGCCTTGAGAACGCTGGGAGATGCGTGCTGAAAGGGAATATCGAGATAGGGCAGAATGAGCCCTTCCTGCATCAGCGGGATGACCTCGTCGACATGCGGATAGGGATAGACATAGTGCATCCGCACCCAGACCCCCATCTGGCCGAGTTCCCGCGCCAGCTCGAAGAAGCGCGTGCGGACCTCGCGATCCTTCCAGAGCGAGGGGGCGTATTTGACATCGAGGCCATAGGCACTGGTGTCCTGGGAGATGACCAGCAGTTCCTTGACGCCAGCCTTGACCAGTTTCTCGGCCTCGCGCAGCACATCGCCGATCGGTCGCGAGACCAGGTCCCCGCGCAGCTTCGGGATAATGCAGAAGCTGCAGCGATTGTTGCAACCCTCTGAAATCTTGAGATAGGCGTAGTGCCTCGGCGTGAGCTTGATGCCCTGGTCCGGCACCAGGTCGACAAAAGGATCGTGCCTGGGCGGCACCGCCTGATGCACGGCCGAGACGACGCTCTCATAGGCCTGGGGACCGGTGATCGCCAGCACGTTCGGGAAGGCGTCGCGAATCTGCTCGGGCTCGGCGCCCATGCAGCCGGTCACGATGACCTTGCCGTTCTCGGCCATGGCTGAGCCGATCGCCTCCAGCGACTCCGCCTTGGCGCTGTCGAGGAAGCCGCAGGTATTGACGATGACGAGGTCAGCGCCCGCATGGCTCTTGCTGAGCTCATAGCCTTCCGAGCGCAGCGAGGTGATGATGCGTTCGGAATCGACGAGGGCCTTGGGACAGCCCAGGGAGACGAAAGAAATCTTCGGCGCGACGGCGTTCATCGGCGACAAGCTCGGACACTGGATCAGGAAGGGGCGCGGCGGGGCCGGCGCATATGGCGCTTCCTTTGACGTGTTTTTAGAGGTTTTGCAAATTGCAGCCGAGATCGCAGGCAAAGCCGCCGGATTCCCTATCCCTTGCAATGTTCATTCAATCGAGCCCCGGGACGATGCCGGCGGGCGAGGCAGCCGTTGCGTCGTCGCGGATGGAGATCACGATGAACAGGGCCCGCACCAGCATCGCCAGGGGCGTCGCGACCATGCTGGCGCTTTCAGGTGCCGCCGCTTCGGCACAGGCGCATCCAAAGGCCGGCTTGGCGCCGCCATTGCCCGCCAGTGCGCCGCGCGTGCGGCCGGTCCAGGACGAAGGAGCGCCCCATTCGCCCTGCAGGGATGGGCGCTTCAGCTTCGGCCGACCGGTCGATTGCGAGGCGGAACTGCGACGCTGGCACGCAGGCCGCGCGCCCTCCGACCCCTGCACGGACGGGCGCTACAGTTCAGGCGAGGCGTATGACTGCCATGCGGAGTACCAGCCCTGGAGGTGGCGGGAACGGGCGAAGGACAACGGCTTCTGGAAATAGCTGCGTGCTCAGGCGGCCAGGCCTGGCTGGGGGAAGACCATCCTGAGACAGGCACCGCCCGATGCTGAATCGAGCGCGAGCACCTCGCCTCCGTGACGATGCATGATCTCGCGAACAAGGTTGAGACCGAGGCCCGAGCCGCGGCTTTGCGCATGAAGCCTTTGAAAGGGCTCGAAGACACGTTCGCGTTGCTCGCGCGGAATGCCGCATCCGTCGTCCTGGATGTCGATGATCGCGGAGTGACCGACGCGGACGGCAATCGTTCCAGCCCGGCCGCCATGCTCGATCGCGTTCTGGACCAGATTGGTCAGGGCCCGCTCGACCGATAGCGGATCTCCAATGACCGTGACCGGATCTCCCTCGGGCTTGAACTCCATCTGATAGCCGGCGGCGAAGGCCAGGGGCGCGAGGTCGACCACGACCCGCTTCGCAATCGCGTTGAGGTCCATGGGCGTGAACGTGTCCGTCTGCTGATCGAGCCGCTCAAGGTCAAGAAGCTGCTCCATCATGGTCGCCAGCCGCGCAACATCCTGGAGGAGGCGCGTCTTCTCTTCGCCCGCCGGCAGGGATGCCAGCCTCGTATTGAGAATGGCGACGGGCGTCCGCAGTTCATGCGCGGCTGCCGCCAGGAAGCGCTTGTGTTGCTCGTAGCCCCTGTCGAGACGTCCAAGGGCGGCATTCACCGCCGTGACTAGCGGCGTGATCTCGACCGGCACGTCATCGAGGGGCAAACGAACACCCCGCCGGTCGATCTCGATGCGCCCGGCCTGCGCCGCTGCCCGGCCCAATCCGGCCAAGGCTCCTCGGACCACCAGCGGAGTGACGAGCAGGGCCGCGACCGCCATCACGGCGAGAACGGGCAGAACCTCCTTGAGGAACACGAGGCTCATCCCCAGGGCCACAAGATAGAGCGATGCCCGGGTCTCGGTGCCCGTCACGACCTGGACCTCGCCAGCTGCGCTGTTCACCCATCTGACCCGTGCCGTGGCGCGGGGAGGATCGCCGATATTCCAGCCCAGCCGGGCCTGGCCGATATGGTCGAGGCTGTCGCCGAGCTGGCTGAAATCCGCAGGAACGGCTCCTTCGGACACGCGGTGGCCCGTGCGGTCCCGGATGACGAACCAGAGATTTGGATTAGAAGCCCGCATCCGGGTCAATTGGCGCGTTGGCCGCAGCACCAGCTTGCCAGTCGGCCCGCGCGCCACCGCGCCTCGCAGGGTCTCAATGGTGCTCTCGACCGATGAGAAGTCGAACAACGCCCCTGTGGCGAACAAGCCAGCGACGATCAGCATGATGGCGGCAGCCTGGAACGCCATGAGCCGCCCGATCAGCCGGCGCTTGAGGGAATACCCGCCATCCATCGTCAGGCGGTTTCGCGGATGAGGTAACCGACTCCGCGAATCCCATCGATCGTCGCGCCGGCATCAGCTTCCGCAAGCTTGCGGCGCAGGCGAGAGACATGGGTATCGAGCGCGTTGGACTGGATCTCGTCATCCAGACCGAACACGGCCTCCATCAGGAAGGTTCGCAAGACCATTCGCCCCATCCGGCGCATCAGGGCTTCCAGCACCAGCAATTCGCGCCGCGGCATGGCGAGCATCTGGCCTGCCACACGGGTCTCGCGGTGCACGAAATCGAAGGAAAGGCGACCGATCCGCACCGTATCGGAGCGCATGCCGGCAGGCCGGCGCAGGAGTGCGCGCAGGCGCGCCAGAAGTTCCTCGAAGGCGAAAGGCTTGCCGAGATAGTCATCGGCTCCATGGTCAAGACCCGCGACCCGGTCGTTCAAGTCCCCACGCGCCGTCAGCATGAGGACCGGCACCGTGTCGCCCTTTGCCCGCAGCCTTCGGACCAGGTCCAGGCCGTCGCCATCGGGCAACTGGCGGTCAAGCAGCACTGCATCATAGATGCCGCAGCTTTCGCTCAGCATTGCCTCTGCATCCGCTCTGGTTGGCAGATGGTCCACGACCATGTCCTGACGGGTCAGCGCAGTGCGCAGCGCTGAAGCCATTGCCGGCTCATCCTCGACCAACAAGATGCGCAAGGCGGAATCTCCCGCTCCTCGGGGGTAACCGCCTATCGAGTGCGGATTGCGCCAACCTTGCATGGAAGGTCGGTCCCGACCTCGCCGGCGAGAGCTCATTCCGGCCTAATCGAGCCCGGCACGCCCCTGCGCCTCCGCATGACAGGCTGGCTCAACCCCGTCGTGGCATCGATGCCGACGGCGCCGCGAAACAGAGCGGTGCACTCATGGAAGCTCCGGGCCCGCTCAACCATTGCGGTGGCCGCCACTGGGATGGACTGCACATGTCATCGAGAATGCTACCCGGCGCCGGGCGAAGCCTCCGCGTTGCGCCTGAAGACGCCTTGGGACGGAGGACCGGCATGCTGGCCTCCGACAACTGGTCTTTCTTCCGCGCCTGGATCGGTGCGCCGTTGCGTGTCGCTTCGGTGACGCCGTCGGGCACCGCCCTGGCGGATCTGATGACACAGGAGGTCACGCCGGAAACCGGGCCTGTCATTGAACTTGGACCTGGAACCGGCGCATTTACCCAGGCGCTCATCAGGCGAGGCGTGCCCGAGCACGACCTGACCCTCGTCGAGTTCGGGCCCGATTTTGCGCGGCTGCTCGAAATGCGCTTTCCCGAGGCCCGTGTGCGCTGGATGGACGCTTCACGCCTTCGCGAAGCCGCTCTTTACGAAGCAGGAGGGGTTGGCGCCGTGATCAGCGGCCTTCCCGTGCTTTCGATGCCGCCACGAAAGGTCATCGCCATTCTCAGGGGCGCGTTTGGCTATTTGCGGCCGGGCGGCGCCTTCTATCAGGTCACCTATACGACGCGCTGCCCCATCCCGAAGCCAATCCTGGATCGCCTCGGCCTTCGCGCAACACGGATCGGCTCGACATTGCGCAACATCCCGCCGGCGGCAGTTTACCGGATTGCCCGGCATCGCCCCTCGCGGTCGAGTCTGGTCTGAAAAGGTCGAACGACAGTTAACGCGCGCCTCCGCTCTGCGTCATCAGGCCGCCTGACTATCCCTCGTTGCAACCGGGCGTTCGAGATCCTGCGTCCAGTCGGTCATCGAGCCGTCATAGAGCGACACCTCGTCGTTCCCCAGAAGTTCGGAAAGCACGAACCAGTTCAGCGCTGCAGTGTGGCCGGTGTTGCAATAGGAAATCGCAGGTCCGTTCGGCACGCTGGAAAACAGGGCCGACAGGTCGCCTGCAGGTTTCAGGCGACCGGTCGAGAGATCGAAGGCCTCTGCGTAGTCACGCGAAATCGCGCCTGGAATATGCCCGGCGCGCGTCGCTTCCGCAGCCTTCTCGCGGCCCTCGAAATAGCTCGCCGAACGGGCGTCGACCAGGGTCGCGAGCCTGCTCTTCGAGGCGACGAGGGCGGCATCGGCAGTGCTGCGCAGCCGCTGCTGCACGACGACGGGATAAGGCTCGGCCGGTTTTGGCGCGGATGGACCGGCTTCGATCGGTCGCGACGGGTCGGCGCTCCACGCCCGGAATCCGCCATCGAGAATGGCCTGCTGGCCATGGCCGATCAGCTTCAAGGTCCAGTAGACCCGCGCAGCTGCGGCGAAGTCGGTCGCGCTGACGCCTGCCGGTACGATGACGACATCGTCATGCGGCTTGATGCTGAGGCTGCCGACCAGCCCGGCCAGATGATCGAGCGGCGGCAGCATGCCCGGTGCATTGCCGACCTTGGCGCGCCAGCCGTCGGCGACGTAATTGGTGTGCACGGCGCCTGGGATATGTCCCGCCTCATAGGCCGCCTTTCCGCCACCATCGACCGATGAGCGGATGTCGAGAACGACGAGGTTGCTGTCGGCCAGGCGCCGGGCCAGGGCCTCAGGCGTGGTCAGTCCGGAGAAGGTATCGCTCATTCCGCCGCCACCTGCTGCAGTTCATCGACAACTTCGAGCGCGTAGCTCATCTCGGCCGTCGCCCCGAGCATGATCGAGGCGGAGCAGTATTTTTCCTTCGACAATGTGACAGCGCGCTCGACCTTGGCTTGCGCCAGCCCGCGGCCGGTCACGCGATAGGAGAGATGGATCTTGGTGAAGACCTTCGGGTCTTCAGTCGCGCGCTCGGCCTCGACTTCGACCTCGCACCCCGTGACGGCTTCGCGGCCCTTCTTGAGGATCGAGACGACATCGAAGCCGGTGCAGCCCGCGAGACCGATCAGCAGCATCTCCATCGGCCGGATGCCGATATTGCGCCCGCCATATTCCGGAGCGCCATCCATGATGATGGCGTGGCCGCTGCCGGCCTCACCCATGAAGGCCATGCCCTCGACCCAGCTTGCCCGTGCTTTCATCGTCGTGTCCTCTCAAAGCCTGACTCGGCGAAAGACTTAAACGGTCGGCGGCGATGAGGCGAGGGTGGTGTCACGCCGCGGCAAACAGGCTGCCATGGGTGATCCGCAAGCGCACCCGTTCGCCGATGGCCGGTGCGACCTGGCTTGCGAGATCGACATCGATCCGCCGGATCAAGCCTTCAACGGCAATCTCGGCGCGCCGCAGYGGCCCGTTGCGGCGCAAATCCTCGACCACGCCGGGGAGGGCGAGCGGGGTATCGTCAACGATGCGCATATGCTGCGGCCGGACATAGAGCGAGGCGGCCCCGCCCTGGTTCTGCTGCAGGCCGCCAAGGACCGGCCGATTGCCGAAGAAGGCCTGCCCGCCGACGACCTCGACAGGGAGCTTGTTCGCCTCGCCCAGGAATTCGCAGACGAAGGGCGTCGCTGGATGGTCATAGACGTCATCGGGCGAACCGACCTGCTCCAGCCGCCCGTCGTTCAGGATCGCGACGCGGTCGGCCAGCTCGAGGGCCTCTTCCTGGTCATGGGTGACGAAGAGGGTGGTGTGGCCGGTGCGCCTGTGAAGGTCGCGCAGCCAGCCGCGCAAATCCTTGCGGACCTTGGCATCGAGCGCTCCAAAGGGTTCGTCGAGCAGCAGCACGCGCGGCTCGATGGCGAGCGCGCGGGCAAGGGCGACGCGCTGGCGCTGGCCACCGGATAGTTGCGTCGGGAAGCGCCGCTCAAGCCCGCCGAGCTGGACGAGCTCGAGCAGTTCGCTGACGCGCCTGGAGATTTCGCTCGCGCTCGGCCTCTCGCTCCGCGGCCGGGCCTTGAGGCCGAAGGCAATGTTGGACGCGACATCCATATGCCTGAACAGCGCGTAGTGCTGGAAGACAAAGCCGATCCGCCGCTCGCGCAGGCTGAGTCGGCGCGTATCGGTTTCGTCGAACAGCACGCGGCCATCATCGGCCTGTTCGAGCCCTGCGATCAGCCGCAGCAGCGTGGTCTTGCCCGAGCCCGATGGGCCGAGCAGCGCGACGAGTTCGCCGGGCTGCACGTCGAGCGAAACGCCGCGGAGGGCGGCAAAATTCGAGAAGCTCTTCTGGACGCTCTCGATGGTTACGGCAACGGACATTGGTAGCCTCCGTCAATGGCGCGACTTGGCGGAGATCGCATCCGCGAAGTGCCATTCGAGATAGGTCTTGAGGGCGAGCGTCACCAGTGCAAGCCCGGCCAGCAACGAGGCGACGGCAAAGGCAGCGACGCTGTTGTATTCATTGTAGAGAATCTCGACATGCAGCGGCATCGTCGTGGTCAGCCCCCTGATCCGGCCGGACACGACCGTGACGGCGCCGAACTCGCCCATGGCGCGTGCGTTGCAGAGCAGCACGCCGTAGAACAGGCTCCACTTCACATTCGGCAGCGTGATGGTGAGGAAGGTGCGCCAGGGCGAGGCGCCCAGCGTCAGGGCCGCCTCTTCGTCGCTCGAGCCGAGCGCCTGCATGTGCGGAATCAACTCGCGCGCAACGAAGGGGAACGTGACGAAGATCGTCGCCAGCACCAGCCCGGGCAGCGCGAAGATGATCTCGATATCATGGGCCTTGAGCCAGGGCCCGAGAAAGCCCTGCGCGCCGAAGAGCAGAACATAGACCAGGCCCGAGATCACCGGAGAGACCGAGAAGGGCAGGTCGATGAAGCTGATCAGCAGGCTCTTTCCCCGGAACTCGAACTTGGCGATGGCCCAGGCGGCGGCGACGCCGACGACCAGATTGAAGGGCACCGCGATGGCGGCGACCAGCAGGGTCAGGCGAACGGCGCTCAGGGCATCCGGCTCCGTAATGCTCTCCAGGAAGAGCCCATATCCCTTCGCAAAGGCTTCGATGAAGACCGCGATCAGCGGCAGGAAGAGGAACAGCAGCAGAAAGCCCAGTGCCAGGCTCAACAGCAGGGCGCGGATCCAGAAGCCGTCGCGCAGCGCGCGGTCGGTCTTGTAGATGGCGGCCGGCAGCGGCGTGTCAGACATGACCCAGTCTCCCGCGGCTCCAGGACTGGATTCCATTGATCGCCAGGATCAGCGCGAAGGAGACGATCAACATGATCGTCGCGACGACGGAAGCCCCCGCATAGTCGAACTGTTCCAGCCGGATCACGATCAGGAGCGGGGCGATCTCGGAGAACATCGGCACGTTGCCCGCGATGAAGATCACCGAGCCGTATTCGCCGACGGCACGGGCGAAGGCGAGGACGAAGCCGGTCAGCAACGCTGGCACGATACCGGGAAGGATGACCCTGAAAATGGTGCGCAACCGGCTGGCGCCAAGCAGTGCGGCGGCCTCCTCGATATCCGCATCGGCTTCCTCCAGCACTGGCTGCACGGTCCGCACCACGAAGGGCAGGCCGATGAAGACGRGCGCCACCATGACGCCGAGCGGGGTATAGGCGACCTTGATGTTGTAGGGAGCCAGCAGGGCACCGATCCAGCCGTTCGGCGCGTAGATCGAGGCGAGGGCGATGCCTGCGACAGCGGTCGGCAGCGCGAAGGGCAGGTCGACCGCGGCATCGAGCAGCCGCCGGCCGGGGAAGCGGTAGCGCACCAGAACCCAGGCGATGATCAGCCCGAAGATGGCGTTGAGGATCGCGGAAAACAGGGCAGCGCCAAAGGACAGCTTCAAGGCAGCCTGGGTGCGGGCCGAGGTGATGATCGCCCAGATATCAGCGGGGCCAGCGCTTGCCGCCTTGAGGAAGAGTGCCGCGAGCGGGATGAGCACGATCAGCGACAAGGCGCTGATCGTGATGCCGAGCGACAACCCGAAACCGGGAAGGATGCTAGGCTGCCGCCAGGAGCTGGCCGTTACCGCCACGCGGTCACCGCGCCGGCTTGTAAAGCTGATCGAAGGTCCCGCCATCGGCGAAATGATCCTTCTGTGCCTTGGTCCAGCCACCGAAAACGGTGTCGATGGTGATCAGCTCAAGCTTGGGGAAACGCGCGAGGTCCTCAGCTGCCGCGGCCTCCGTATTGCGCGGCCGGTAGAAGTTCTTCGCGATGATGGCCTGTGCAGCCGGCGTATAGAGGAATTCGAGATAGGCCTGGGCTGCGGCACGCGTTCCCTTGGCATCGACATTGCCGTCGACGATCGTCACCGGCGGCTCTGCCAGGATCGAAAGCGAGGGCACGACGATGTCGAACTTGTCGGCGCCGAATTCCTGCAGCACGAGGAAGGCCTCGTTTTCCCATGACAGGAAGACGTCACCCTGGCCGCGCTGGGCGAAGGTCGTGGTCGAGCCGCGCGCGCCCGTGTCGAGCACCGGCACGTTCTTCAGCACGKCGGCGATATAGTCACGCACCTTCGCCTCGTCCTTGCCATAGGCCTTCTCGGCCCAGGCCCAGGCCGCGAGATAGTTCCAGCGTGCGCCACCCGAAGTCTTGGGGTTCGGGGTGATGACGCTGATGCCGGGCTTGGCGAGGTCGCCCCAGTCCTTGACGGCCTTGGGGTTGCCCTTGCGGGTCAGGAACACGATCGTCGAGGTGTAGGGAGAGGAGTTCTGGGGCAGGCGCTTTTGCCAGTCGAGCGGGATCTTCTTCGAGCGCTCGGCAACGGCGTCGATATCGCCCGCCAGCGCCAATGTCAGCACGTCGGCATTGAGCCCGTCGATCACGGTGCGGGCCTGGGCGCCCGAACCACCATGCGACTGGCGGATCGTCAGCTTCTGCCCCGTCTTCTTCTGCCACTCGGCGGTGAAGGCGGTGTTGATGGCGCGGTAGAGTTCGCGGGTCGGATCATAGGAGACGTTGAGCAACTCGCTCTGGGCGCGAGCGCCGCTGACGATACCGAAGCAGATGGAAAAGGCGCCGACGATCAGGGCTGCCTGGATTATCCGGCGAATGCGCTCTTGCGTCATGTCAGTGCTCCGTCGAAATCAATGCCGTCAGCTCATATGAGCGGGCAACCGTTCTGAATAACAAACAAAGCGTACTGAATTGGCGGTATTTCCTCAACCTACCGGTGCAGGTAGCCCCTTCCAAACTTTGCCCCGTCCGGAGAAAACGTCTCTCCTTTCAAGGCGTTCCAAGGCAGATGCGGCAATCGCGTCGTTCAGGCGAGGCCGGACACAAACCCGCATATCGGGCGTCCGCCGATTCGATCGGCCGGTCAGGCGCTGCGCAGAGTCTGCAGATCGAGCGCCTCGGCTGCAACACCTTCGAGCGCGCGTCCGATCAGCACAAGCAGCGGCCCTTTGGGCGGCAGCTCGCCAAGCCGCTCCGGCAGGGTGGCGATCGTTGCGCGCAAACGCGCTTCGCCGGGCTGCGTCGCGGCGACCACTGCGATCGCCGGCGTCTCGGGGGCGAGACCAGCGGCAATCGCCTGCTCGCGGAAGGCGGCCAGGGTGTTCCGCGCCATATAGATCACGGTCGTCGCATGAGGATCGGCAAGAGCTCGCCAGTCGAGATCCTCGGGCAGCGTCCCCGTGCGGGCATGGCCGGTCACGAACTGCAACCGCCTGGCATGGTCGCGGTGGGTCAGGGAGAGGCCGAGTGATGCCGCCGCCCCCTGAGCCGCCGAGATGCCGGGCACCATGACGACGGGAATACCGGCCCGGGCGCAGGCTTCGATCTCCTCGCCGGCGCGGCCGAAAATGCCGGGATCGCCGCCCTTCAGCCGCACGACATGCTTGCCGTGGCTCGCGAGCGAAACGATCAGCGTGTTGATGTCGTCCTGCTTGACGGAGGGACCATAGCCGGTCTTGCCGACCAGCATGCGTTTGGCCTCCCGGCGGGCGAATTCCAGCACGCCCGCGGAGACGAGGTCGTCATAGAGGATGATGTCGGCGCTCTGCAGCGCGCGGATCGCCTTCAGGGTCAGCAATTCCGGATCGCCGGGGCCAGCGCCGACGAGCGTGACCCTGCCGATGCCCTGATGGCCGCTCTCGAGACGGTCGAGTTCGGTAAAGAGCTCCGCTTCGTCGTGGGATTGCGGCGCGCGTTCCGGTTCCGCCATGGCGCGGCGGGTGAATTTCTCCCAGAAGGCACGACGCAGCGCGAAGGGCAGGTCGCGGGCCTGAACTGCAGGCCGCCACTCCTTGGCGGCCTGCGCCCAGTCCTTGAGACCGGCGGGAAGCAGGGCTTCGATCTTGGTACGGATGGTCTGGCCAAAAACGGGCGAGGCGCCGTCGGTCGAGATCGCGACGATCAGCGGGGACCGATTCACGACCGACCCAAAGGCGAAGTCACAGAATTCCGGCTTGTCGACGACGTTGACCGGCACGCCGGCCTGCCGTGCGGCGGCCGCGAAGGCGTGTGCCTCCTCGTCCTCTTCGATCTCGCCGATGGCCAGCGCCGCGCCATCGAAGTCGCCCGGCTGCCAGTGGCGGCTGTACAGGGTGATCCCGGCAGCAGGCGGGTCAGCGACGAGACTGTCGAACAGGTCCGTCTCCACACCCGCAAGAATGAGGAGAYCGGCTCCAGACGCCGCGAGCAGCTCGGCCTTCCAGAGCGCACCTTCGCCCGTGCCCGCCAGCAAGACCTTGCGCCCGTCCAGCTTGTGGAACAGCGGCAACGTTGCCAGCCGCTCGATGCGGCGCGCAGTCGTCGGTTCGGGCGCTCTTTGCGTCATCGCGTGGTTTCTGCCGCCTTCAGGTCGACCGGCCGATCCGGTGCGCCAGCCGGCGGCATCAACAACCAGAATCCGGCAAGCGCAAGGATGATAAGCCGAAAGCAAATATCGAACCAGCGTTCATAGGGGCGAGGCGGAATCGCGCGCAACAGGTCGCCGTCCATGCAGTCCTCCCTCAAATCCTCACCCTCGCGGGCGCGCTGGCAGCCTGCCTCGCTCTGCGAGAACCTGGCCATGAATCAACCTGCCGCAGCGCGGGCCGCGCGCCGCTGGTCGAGAATGTTGCGGCCGTCGCCGTAGCCGCGCTGATAGCCATGGCTGATCCGGCCGGCCGCGCTCAGCCATTGATCGACCGGCTGGCGCGCTGCACTGGTCTCCGGCAGTTCGATCTCGTCGAAGCCGCATGAGAGCGCATAGGCGAACTGGTCGGCGATCAAGGGGCCGCTGGCGCGCAGGGTTCCGGTGAAGCCGTGGTTGCGAATGAGCTTGGCCAGGCTGAAGCCGCGCCCGTCCGAGAAGGCCGGGAAGGCAACGCTCACCAGCGAGAGCTGCCGGAGGACAAGCTTGAGTTCGGCGATCCGGATATGATTGGGCACGCTCACGCCGATGCGCTGGTCACGGGCTTTCTGCCGCAGCGCGTCCGGCAAAGCCTCCCAGTCGACGAGGGCATGCGAGAGGTTGTCGATGGCAGCCCCTTCGCTGCGCGTCCAGACATCCGTCTTGGTGCCGGAGCGATCAAGCAACAGCATGGGCGGTCTCCTGGAAAGCGGCTTTGAAAGGTCCAAGGCCGAGCCGGCGGACGGCATCGATAAAGCTCTCGTTCGCCTGGCGCGTCTCGACATAAACATTGACGATGCGTTCGATCGCATCGGGCACGTCCTCGGCGGCAAGGCCTGGGCCCAGAATCTCGCCGATGGCCGCGTTCTCGGTTGCGTCGCCACCGAGCGTGATCTGGTAGGATTCGATGCCGCGCTTCTCCAGGCCGAGAATGCCGATATGGCCGACATGGTGGTGGCCGCAGGCATTGATGCAGCCGGAGATCTTGATGTTCAGCTCTCCGATCTGGCGCTGACGCTCGGCATCCGCGAAGCGATGCTGGATGGCCTGGGCGATCGGGATCGAGCGCGCTGTCGCCAGCGCGCAATAATCGAGCCCGGGGCAGGAGATGATGTCGGTGATCATCCCGACATTGGCGGAGGCCAGGCCCGCTTCGCCGAGTTTCTGCCAGATCGCAAAGAGATCGCGTTGGCGCACATGCGGCAGGACGAGGTTCTGCGCATGGGTGACGCGCAGTTCGTCATGCGAATACTGCTCGGCCAGGTCGGCGACGAGCCGCATCTGCTCAGAGGTCGCGTCGCCCGGCGCCTGGCCTATCGGCTTCAGCGAAATGGTCAGCGCTGCATAGCCAGGGGCCTTGTGCGGAGCTGTGTTGACCTCMACCCAGCGCGCGAAGGCCGGATTGGTGGCCTTGGTCGCTTCCAGCACGCGGCTGACGGCGGGCAGGGCCTCGTAGGTTGGCGGAGCGAAATAGGCGGCGATGCGTGCGACTTCCGCCGGGTCGGCATTGACGGAGGGACCGTCGAGCCGTGCGAACTCCTCCTCGACGCGCCGCGTGAATTCCTCGGCGCCAATCTCGTGGACCAGGATCTTGACCCGAGCCTTGTACTTGTTGTCGCGGCGGCCTTCGAGATTATAGACCCGCATGATCGCCTCGAGATAGGCGAGGAGGTCGGCCTTGGGCAGATAGTCGCGCACCACCTTGCCGATCATCGGCGCGCGGCCGAGACCGCCGCCGACACTGACCTCATAGGAGATGGCATTGGTGTCCGGGTGCCGCCGCAGGCGCAGGCCGATGTCATGCGCCTTGATCACGGCCCGGTCATGCTCGGCCCCTGTCACCGCGATCTTGAACTTGCGCGGCAGGTAGCTGAACTCGGGATGCAGGCTCGACCATTGCCGGATCAGTTCGGCGGTCGGGCGCGGGTCCTCGATCTCGTCCTGCGCGACGCCGGCGAAATGATCGGCCGTGACATTGCGGATGCAGTTGCCCGAGGTCTGGATGCAATGCATCTCGACCTCGGCAAGGAGATCCAGGATCTCCGGGATGTCACGCAGTTTCGGCCAGTTGAACTGCAGGTTCTGGCGCGTGGTGAAATGGCCATAGCCGCGGTCATAGCGTTCGCCGATCAGGGCGAGCTGGCGCAATTGGCGCGAAGACAGCGTGCCGTAAGGCACCGCAATGCGCAGCATATAGGCGTGGAGCTGCAGGTAGACACCGTTCTTCAGCCGCAGCGGCTTGAACTCGTCCTCGGTCAGCGAACCATTGAGCCGGCGGCCGACCTGATCCCGGAACTGGGCGACCCGCTCGCGGACGAAGCGCGCATCGAATTCATCGTAGCGATACATGTCTCAGGCCCTCCGCTCGGCTGCGATACCGTCCCCGGCCTGCTTGCCGAGATCGGGACGGTTGCTCGGTCCGAGCGTCTTCATGCGTTCGCGATAATGCCGTGGCACCGGCCCGCCGGCCTCGATCGCGACATCGACGAGGTAGGCATCGACGACATGCTGGGCTGCGAATTCGCTGACGGCATAGGCCTCCAGCCGCGCCGCTGCCGCATCGTCGGCTGCGACCAGCGCAAGCGCGGGATCGCGCGTCCAGGCGAGCGCACCGGCGGCAGCAACCGAAGCGAAAACGACATCGCCATCAAGCAGATCATTGGCGAGAAGGATTGCCGGAAGAGGCGGGCGCTTGGGGGCAGCGGCCATCACGCAGCCTCCGCCAGGGTCAGCGTCAGGCCGTCGAGATCATCGGACCAGATGATCTGGCACGAGAGCCGGGAGGTCCGTTCAATCAGCGGCAGCGTATCGAGTGCGTCGATCTCGTCCTCGCGCGGCTCGGGCAGGCGCTCGGCCCATTCCGGCGAGACGATGACATGGCAGGTGGCGCAATCGCAGGAACCGCCGCAGACGCCTTCGATCCCGACGCGATAGTCGCGCAGGATTTCCATGACCCGCCAGCCTTCGACGGCCTCGAGYTCATGCGGCTGACCCTGCCGGTCGATGACGTTGAGAATGGCCACCTTCAGCGCTCACCTTGTTCGCTATTCCGAACATCTCAAATACGGCAGCGCAGCGGTGGGTTCAATTCACGTTTGGTAGCGTGTTTTTTCTTATTCCCGTGGAAAAGGAGGATATTTGTCTTTGCCGCAGCTGCAGAAGGGGCGGGGGCGAAATAATCCTCTCACCGCCAAGATGACGCTAGACCAGTCCGCCGAGCCGGTAACCGACGCCGGGTTCGGTCTCGATCAGCTTCGGGCTCGTCGGGTCCTGCTCGAGCTTCTGGCGGAGCTGACCGACGAAGACGCGGAGATACTGCACATCGTGCTCATGTGCCGGCCCCCAGACGGCAGTGAGGATCTGGCGATGGGTCAGTACCCGGCCATTGCCGCCGGCGAGCGAGGCGAGCAGGTCATATTCCTTTGGTGACAGCTTCACATGCGTACCGTCGCGGCTGACGCGTCGATTGACGAGATCGATCTCGACGGCACCCGAGCGGATCACCGCGTCCGCACCCTGACGCTCGATGCGGTGACGCAGCGCCACGCGCAGCCGTGCCAGCAATTCGCCGACCCCGAACGGCTTTTCGACATAGTCATCGGCACCGGCATCGAGCGCATCGATCTTCTCGGTCTCGCGATCCCGCGCCGAGAGGATGATCACCGGGCCGTCATAAAAGGCCCGCGCCTTGGCCAGCGCCTCCTTGCCGTCCATGTCGGGCAGACCGAGATCGAGCACCACCGCATCCGGCGGCTTTCGTGCAAGCTCGCGCAGGCCGGCTGCGGCGTCATCGGCGCGAACCGGCTCGTAACCGGCGGCATCGAGCGCCGGAGCCAGGAAGCGATGGATCTGAGGTTCATCGTCGATGACGAGGATACGAGGGCGAAAGGCTGTCATGTCGTGACTCCGGGCGCGCTGTCCTTGCGCAAGCTGATCAGGATGCGGGTGCCGCCGGGTGTTCCGTCCGGACGGTCCTGGATCGGGCTCGCGGCTGCGATCCGCCCGCCCATCGCCTCGACGAAGCCCTTGGAGATGGCGAGGCCGAGGCCGGCGCCCTTGCCGCGTTCCCCGCCACGGTCGGTCGATTCCTCGAGCCTGCGGAACTTCTCGAAGACGCGTTCCAGCTCGGCAGTGGGGATACCGCGACCTTCATCCTCGATCGAGATCACGACATTGCCCCTGTCCTCATAGGCCGCCGTCTCGATCAGCGAACCGTCCTCGCTATAGGTGATGGCATTTTCCAGGATGTTGACCAGAGCCTGCTCGAGCAGGCCGGGGTCGGCCCGTACGGCCGAAAGCGCAGCGGGAAAATCGCGCTGGACGCGGCGGTGATCGAGGCGGCGCGAGACGCGCTCGATCGCAGCCGCGATCACGTCGCGCACATCCGTCCAGTCGCGGCGCGTCACCAGCGCTCCGCCTTCCAGCCGCGACATGTCGAGCAGATCGCCGACATAACGATTGAGCCTTTCGGCCTCCTCGCGGATCGAGAGCAGCAGGTCGTCGCGCACCGCGGGCTCGACCGTCTTGCCGAAGTCGATCAGCGTCGTCGCCGATCCGAGCACCGTCGCCAGCGGCGTGCGCAGATCATGGCTGACGGAGTTGAGCAGCGCCGAGCGCAGCCGATCACTGCGGCGGAGCGCCTCGGCATCGACGGCCGCGGCGGCCAGTTCGGCCCGCTCCAGCGCGATAGCCCCCTGATCGAGCAGCGCCAGCGCGAAGCGTTCGTTCTCGGCATCGAGCAGCGCTTGCGGTTCGAATCCGACGACGCCCGAGCGCGAGCGCACGCCCTGCAGCGCGCGGAATGTCCAGGCAGCATTGGGCAAGGTGCCGGTGCCGGCGCCGGCAGGCTCGCCGCGCGTCCAGGTCCAGCGCGCCGCGGTCATGTCTGCTGTGCTGAGCGCCTCGAGCGCAGGCGCTCCGGCCGCCGCGGCGATTTCCTCGCCATGCGGCAGGAAGACGACGATTTTGCCGGACGTCGCGGCCGAAAGCTGCTCGGCCAGGATCGTGGCTGCATCCTCCTTGCGCGCGGCTCCCGACAGCCGCCGGCTCGCGGCGAGCAATGCGGTGATCGCCGAGGCTCGTCGCGCCGTCGCCCTGGCCTGATCGCGAACCCGACCCGTCAGGCCACCCGTCGTCATCGCCACCGCGAAGAAGACGAGGAATGTCAGGACATCCGCTGGATGGCCGATCCAAAAGCTCAGCAGCGGCTCGAGGAAGAAGAAATTATAGGCAACCGCGGCGAAGGCTGCGGCCGTGACGGCTGGCCAGAGACCGAATGCGAGTCCCGATATCAGCACGCTGACCATGAACAGCATGGCGAGATTGGCATTCTCGACACGGTTCTGGATCATCTCCCCGATAAGGATCGTGCCACCGACCAGCGCAGCGGAGGCGAGGTGGCCGCCCCATTGCAGCGCGCGCTTCGGAACTGGGGACGACGGGACGGCAGGCCCGGACGCGCTCTCGGTGATGATGTGCAGCGCCGCGCCGTTCTGTGCCTCGAGCAGGGCTGGTGCCAGCGACCGGTGGAACCAGGCGCGCCAGCCCCGGCGGTGCGACTTGCCGACGACGATCTGGGTGACGTTGTTGCGCCTGGCATAGTCCAGCACGGTGGCGACGAGATCGTCGCCTGTCAGCACGACATTGGCTGCGCCGAGCTGTTCTGCGAGCTTGAGCGCTTCCGACAGGCTGCGGCCGCGAGCGGAATCCGGCTCGACGCGGTTCGGTCGCTCGACATGCGCCACCGTCCAGGGCGCGTCCATCATCATGTCGGAGAGGCGCCGTCCCGCGCGCACCAGCGAACTCGCCATGGCGTCCGGCCCGATCAGGACCAGGATGCGCTCGCCGGCCGCCCAGGGGCCTTCGACGCCGGCACGCTTCATCGCCTGGCTGAGCTGGTCATCAACGGTCTGGGCGGCGCGGCGCAAGGCCAGTTCGCGCAGCGCAGTCAGGTTCTCGGGCTTGAAGAAATTGTCGGCGGCGAGCCGCGCCGTCTCGGGCAGATAGACTTTGCCCTCTGCCATGCGCTGGCGCAGTTCGGTCGGGGTGATATCGATCAGCTCGATCTCGTCCGCCCGGCTGAGGACGCTGTCCGGCACCGTTTCACGCTGGCGCACGCCGGTGATCTTCCAGACCACGTCGACGAGGCTCTCCAGATGCTGGACATTCAGCGTCGTCCAGATGTCGATACCGGATTCGAGCAGTTCCTCGACATCCTGCCAGCGTTTCGGGTGGCGGCTGCCGGGAGCGTTGGAATGGGCATATTCGTCGACGAGCAGGAGGCGCGGTTTGACGGCCAGCGCCGCATCGAGGTCGAATTCCAGCAAGGTCCGGCCGCGATGCTCGATCGGTCGGCGCGCCATGACCTCGAGACCGTCGAGCAGGGCCTCTGTCTCCCGCCTCCCATGGGTCTCGACCACGCCGACAAGGACCTCGCCATGCTCGGCCTGGGCGCGGCGGCCCTGGGACAGCATCTCGTAGGTCTTGCCGACRCCTGGAGCCATGCCCAGAAAAATCTTGAGCCGGCCGCGTTTGCGGCCGGCCTGCGCCAGAAGGGCATCGGGATCGGGGCGTCCCTGCTCCCGGAATCTGGTCTCGTCTGCAGTCATAACTCTGGGCTCATGGCACCTTAGCTTGCGGCTTCGGATAACGCGCGTCGAGGGCGAGATTCGCGGTCAGCACGTTTACACGCGAGCGACCGAGAAAGCCGAAGGTCGGCTCCTGCGTGTTCGCTGCGATGATCGCCGCAACCTCGTCCGGGGCGATGCCGCGGGTTTTGGCGATGCGAGCGACCTGGCGGGCCGCGTTCTCCGGCGAGATATGGGGATCCAGACCCGAAGCGGAAGCGGTAACCGCATCGGCCGGGAGGGAACTCTTCCCGTCCGCCTCCCGCAGCGCGTCGGCATCGGCCTTGATCCGCGCAGCGAGGTCCTCGTTCAAGGGGCCTAAATTCGAGCCCGACGAACCGGCGGCATCATAACCGTCCTTGCCGGCGGCGGAGGGGCGAGGACGCAGATAGGCGTCGCCCTTGAAGTTCTGGCCGATCCACTGCGAACCGACGATCTCGCCTTGGGTATTGCGGATCAGAGAACCGCCGGCCTGGGACGGGAAGGCCGCGCCGGCGATACCGGTCACGCCGAGCGGATAGGCGAGGCCGAGGAGGAGGGTGAAGAACACCATCGAGGCGATGGCGGGACGAAGATGGGACAACATGGTGGTGCTCCTTGTCCGCGGCGTCAGGCGAGCTTCAGGGCTGTGACGATTATGTCGATCAGCTTGATGCCGACGAAGGGCGCGATCAGCCCGCCGATGCCATAGAGGGTGAGGTTGCGCGAAAGCAGCTTGGCGGCGCCGATGGCGCGATAGCGCACGCCGCGCAGGGCCAGCGGGATCAACGCGATGATGACCAGCGCGTTGAAGATCACGGCAGAGAGGATGGCGCTGTGCGGGCTCGTGAGCCCCATGACGTTGAGGGCGCCCAAGGCCGGCAGCGCGGCCACGAACAGGGCCGGGATGATCGCGAAATATTTGGCGACGTCGTTGGCGATCGAGAAGGTGGTCAGTGCTCCACGCGTGATCAGGAGCTGCTTGCCGACCTCGACGATCTCCAGGACCTTGGTCGGATCGCTGTCGAGATCGACCATATTGCCAGCCTCGCGGGCGGCCTRCGCACCGGTCTGCATGGCGACACCGACATCGGCCTGCGCGAGCGCCGGGGCGTCATTGGCGCCGTCGCCGCACATCGCGACGAGACGGCCCTTGGCCTGCTCGGTGCGGATCATGCGCAGCTTGTCTTCCGGCGTTGCCTCGGCGAGAAAATCGTCGACGCCGGCTTCGGAGGCGATGGCCGCAGCGGTAACGGGATTGTCGCCGGTTATCATCACGGTGCGCACACCCATGCGGCGAAGATCGGCGAAGCGATCCTTGACGCCAGGCTTCACCACATCCTTGAGGTGGATGACGCCAACCAGCGCACCGTTCTCGCTGACCGCGAGCGGCGTACCGCCCGAGCGGGCGATGCGGTCGACCGCGTGGCGCATCTCGGTCGGAACCTGGCCGTCGCGCAGATCGAGCATGGTCAGCACGGCATCGACAGCGCCCTTGCGCCAGGACTGCCCGTTATCGTCGAGGCCCGACTGACGCGTCGTCGCGCTGAACGCGATCGCGGTCGCATGGTCCGGAATGCTGGCGGTAATGCCTTGCTCCCGCGCCAGCTCGACGATCGAGCGGCCCTCGGGGGTCTCGTCGGCGAGAGAGGCCATGAGCGCGGCGCGCAGCGCATTGTCCGGGCGAACGCCCGGCGCCGGGATGACCTCGACCGCCATGCGGTTGCCGAAGGTGATCGTGCCGGTCTTGTCGAGCAGCAGCGTGTCGATGTCGCCCGCGGCTTCGACTGCGCGCCCGGAGGTCGCGAGCACGTTGACCTTGAGCAGCCGGTCCATGCCCGCGATGCCGACCGCGCTGAGCAATCCGCCGATCGTGGTCGGGATCAGCGTGACGAAGAGCGCACCGAGCACCATGGGATCGAGCGAGATGCCCGAGAAGGCACCAAGGCCGGTCAGCGTGACGACGGCCACCAGGAAGACCAGCGTCAGGCCGGCGAGCAGCACGGCAAGCGCGAGCTCGTTGGGTGTCTTGCGCCTGTCGGCGCCTTCCACCATCGCGATCATGCGATCGAGGAAGGAGGAGCCCGGCTGCGACGTGACCTTCATCTTGATCCAGTCGGAGACCACCGTGGTGCCACCGGTGACGGCCGAGCGGTCGCCGCCGCTCTCCCGGATCACCGGAGCGGACTCGCCGGTGATCGCGGCCTCGTTGACCGACGCGACACCCTCGACGATCTCGCCATCGGCCGGGATCACATCGCCGGCCTCGACCAGCACGAGATCGCCCGGAACGAGCTTGTGGGCCGGGGTCGGGATCATCGCATTCCGCTCAGGGTCGATGATCAGCTTGGCCTTGGTGGTGACGCGGGCGGCACGAAGCGAATCCGCCGCCGCCTTGCCACGCCCCTCGGCAATGCTCTCGGCAAAATTGGCGAAGAGCACGGTGAGCCAGAGCCAGGCCGCGATCTGGATCGAAAATCCGGCAGGAGCGCCGGTGGAAAGGGCGACCGCGGCGGAAACCGTCGCGAGCGCCGCGACGACCTCCGTGGCCAGGATCACGGGATTTCCGGTGAGCTTGCGCGGGTCGAGCTTGACGAAGGCGCTCTTCAACGCCGTCAGCACGACGCCCTGATCGAAGCTGGAGGATTTGACGAAGGACATACTCATGGAAGCTTTCCTTTGTCGGCTCAACGAGCCGCCGCAAGCACCTGGAAGTGCTCGACGATTGGTCCGAGCGCGAGCGCCGGGAAGAATTGCAGGCCACCCAGGATCAGGATGATGCCGATCAGCAGGCCGACGAAGAGCGGGCTGTCAGAAGGCAAAGTGCCGGCGGTGGGCTGGAGTTTCGGCTTGGCCGCGATGGCGCCCGCGATGGCGAGCACCGGAATGGCATAGGCGAAGCGGCCGAGCAGCATCGCGATGCCGAGCGTGGTGTTCCACCAGGGCGCATTGGCGGTCAGGCCGGCATAGGCCGAGCCGTTGTTTCCCGTCGCCGAGGAGTAGGCGTAGAGGATTTCGGTCAGACCGCGCGGCCCCTTGTTGAGCAGTCCCTCGAGCGCGACCGGCAGCACCGCAGCGATTGCGGAGAAGCCGAGGATCGAGAGAGGCAGGATGAGCACCGCCAGCATCGCGAACTTGATCTCACGTGCCTCCACCTTCTTGCCGAGATATTCCGGTGTGCGCCCGACCATCAGGCCGGCGACGAAGACCGCGAGCAGCGCCATCACCACCATGCCGTAAAGGCCGGAACCGACGCCGCCGGGCAGAATCTCGCCGAGCTGCATCAGGAACATCGCAACGCCGCCTCCGAGCGGCATGTAGCTGCCATGCATGGAATTGACCGAGCCGTTCGAGGCACCCGTGGTCTGGGCGGCCCACATGGCCGACGTGGCGGCGCCGAAGCGGACTTCCTTGCCTTCCATGTTGGCGGAGGCATCGGGGATGCCAGCGGCGATCATTGCCGGCTGCGGCGTCAGCGTCTCGGACGCGTAGATGGCCGAGGCCGCGACGCCGACGAGGATCGCCATGACCGCAATCAGCGCGCGCGCCTCGCGGCGTGCACCGGCGACACGGCCAAAGGCGATGACCGTGCCGAAGGCGAGCGCGTTCAGTGAAACCACCTCGATCAGGTTGGTCAGCGGAGTCGGATTCTCGAGCGGGTGCGCCGAGTTGACGTTGAAGATGCCGCCGCCATTGGTGCCCCATTGCTTGATGGCTTCCTGGCTCGCGGTCGGGAACAGCGAGATCACCTGCTTCGCGCCTTCGACGGTCGAAGCCTCGACATTGGCGAGCAGTGTCTGCGGCACACCGGCCGCGACCAGCGCGAGGGCCGTGACGATGGACAGCGGAAGCAGGACGTAGAGGACCGAACGGGTCAGATCGACCCAGAAATTGCCGAGGCCCTCGCCGCGATCCGTCGCGAAGGCGCGCGACAATGCAGCGGCGACCGCGAGGCCAGCGCCGGCCGAGACGAAATTCTGCACGGTGAGCCCAGCCATCTGGCTGAGATTGCTCATCGTTGTCTCGCCGCCATAGGACTGCCAGTTCGTGTTGGTGACGAAGCTGACGGCGGTGTTGAAGGCGAGGTGCGGCGACAGCCCGTCAAAGCCTTGCGGATTGAGCGGCAGCACGCCCTGAAGGCGCAGCAGCCCGTAGAGCAGCGCAAACCCGGCGGCGCTGAAGGCAATCAGCGCGCCGGCATAGCCGAACCACCCTTGCTGCCGGCTGCGGTCGACGCCGAAGGCTGCATAGGCCACGGCTTCGACCGGTTTCAGCACCGGATCGAGCCAGGTTCGTTCGCCCGCCCAGACGCGAGCCATGAAGATTCCAAGTGGCCAACCCACGGCCACAGTCAGCGCGATCGTGAAAACGATCTCGGCCCAGCCCCGCCAGTCCATGCGAGGTCTCCTTTATGAAAGCTGTGTCAGAAGCGGTCGGGGCGCAGCAGCGCAGCGACCATGTAGACCGCGAGCCCAAGCGCCGCGGCCCCGTAAAGCCAGGTGAGCGCCATGGTCGTCAGACCTTGCGCAACTGCGCAGCATAGGCCGCGAAGAGCCCGAAGGCTCCGAGCCCGAGCGCAATGAAGACGATGTCGGCCATGGCCAATCTCCAGTCAGGTTAGACCGGAGATGTGGTGCCTGGGGCAGTAAGGGGTCGAGGGGAAAGGCAGGGGAGAGGCATAAGGGTTCCATAAAGATCGCCTGCAGCAACGATCTTTCGCTGGTCACTGGCGTTGGGCCTTGCAGGGGCCCGCGGAGCGATGGTCATGACCATTCAGGAGATGCCGGCATCAAAGGCCTATCGCCTGCTTGAGGCCGGACCGATCGTTCTCGTCACGACATCGGACGAGGGGCGGCCGAACGTCATGACCATGGGTTTCCACATGGTGATGCAGCATGCGCCACCGTTGATCGGCTGCATCATCGGCCCGTGGGATCACAGCTACAAGGCGCTGCGCGCGAGCGGCGAGTGCGTGATAGCGATCCCGACCGTCGACCTAGCCAGGAAGGCGGTCGATATCGGCAATTGCTCGGGCGGTGAGATCGACAAGTTCAAGCGCTTCCGGCTCACTGCCAGGCCCGCGAAGGACGTCACGGCGCCGTTGATCGGCCAATGCCTCGCCAATATCGAGTGCCGCGTTGCCGATCGGAGTATGATCGAGCGCTACAATCTCTTCATTCTCGAAGCCGTGCGGATCTGGGTTGACCCGGAACGGAAGGAACGCCGGACCCTGCATCATCGCGGCGACGGTACCTTTGCGGTCGATGGCAAGATCATCGACCTGCGCGAGCGCATGGTGCTGTGGAAGCAGTTCCAGGGCTAGGCCCAACGCACGCCGCGCCGCGTGTGCAGGGGGCTCGAAGCAGCACTCACCAGTACAAGGGGCGTCCCCCATAGGGATAATAGCCCCACCCGGGCCCTCCTGCTTGTTCGAAGCGATAGAGGCGTGCAGCCGAGCGTGCCAAATCGACGTCGAGCAGGCATTTGGCAAATGCGTCGGTGCCTGACCGGAAGCCATAGGATCGGCAACGCACTTCGTCGGCGCTACGCTGTTCTGCCGCAGTGATGGTTTGGCAGGCAGCGAGGCCGCCGGAGATCAACACCATGGCGAGTAACGAGGCTCTCTTCATGATGCGGCTCCTACGCAGGCAACGGCTTGACAGCTTTTGCCGCATTGATGGCCAAGATATGGCTAGATGGGCTGCCGCGCCAATGCGAGCAGCCCATTTATCGCCGCAAAATCCCTCAATGCGCGGATTGGCCGGCCTCTGGAATCTCGTAGCCGTCAGAGGCATAGGCGCCCAGCTTATTGCGGAGCGTTCTGATCGATATGCAAAGCATGGCGGCTGCATGGGTGCGATTGCCGCCGGTTTCCTTCAAGGTAGCGAGGATCAGATCGCGCTCGACATCTGCGACAGGTCGTCCGACGAGATGTTCGGCACCGTTCTCAGGGTCGAAAGCCTGCATGTCATCTTCCCTTTGTGAGCCCCCAGCTCCAACTCAGAAGACGATCCAAAAGGGGGCGAAAAGGGTTAATGAGAGGTAAATGACCATCGCAATCACGCGATCTTCTGCAACGATGCTGCCGTGGACCGGGCACCAATCCAGGGAAGCTGGCGCGCCGGGGCGGCCTGGTTGCGATGAACTCAAGACTTCATGTTCTGATCGCGCAAAAGCGCGCTTCTACATGGAAACAGTTGGCAAAATGGCGGCGGCCKGGGCCGCCGCCAGATTGGGTCAGCTCTTGAGCTTGGCGTTGCACTGGCTCCAGTAGCCGCCGCCCTTCTCGATCCATTTCAGGGTGCCGTTGGCGTTGGCGGTTTTGTTGGCATTGTATTGATCCGCGCAGGTCTTCAGCCGAGCCTTGCCGGGCGACTCATCCGAGTATTTCTGCGCGACGGTCTTGGGGAACACTGCCGCCTTTGCCCGCGCAGGAGCGGCGGTCGGCTTGGCTCCGGGCGTTGTCGGCGCGGCAGCTGGAGCCGGAGCTACGGGAGCATCCTGGACAGTTGCGGCCGCATCGCTCTCTGCGGCATCGTCATCACCGCACTGAGCCTTGCGGAAATCGTTCCACTTCTGGCCCTTCAGAGTATTCGCCTTCTTGGCGTCCTGATATTTCGTACTGCATTCCTTCATCGTCAGTGCCTGGGACGGTGAGGAAAAGACGGTCGCGAGCACGAATGCCGACGCGGCTGCCAGGATCACTTGTCTAGCCATGGTCTGGTCTCCCAATGCCCGGCCACTGCCGGCGTGGAGATGGCACTCTATTTTCGCGGTTCAGGCAAGCGTCGAGGGTAAGATCCTGCGACCGCGCAGCCGCAGGCCCTTTGCCTGGCGCAAGGTCGAGACCGGTTTCGCCGATATCGCCGCCGCGCTCGCAGTGCGGTGCGCCTATCCGAGCTCCAGGGTGGTCACGCCGAACAGCTCGGGCGCCAGAGGAAACGGTGTGCCCAGATACATTCGCGTCGTCTCGAAACCAGGCCGAAGGCCGGCACCGACCAACGTGTCGATGAACCGCTGCCGCGCGGCTGGAACGTCGATATGGAGATCACCTTCGGCAGAAGAACCCAGATTCTGCACCAGCGCGGTGGCCGTCGCGTCGTCGACTGCTGTGAGCGCACCGATCTTCCAGCCCGAGCGGCACTTGCGCATCACGCCGTACCCGGTGACCGCGCCATCCGAGATTGCGACGCGCGCATGATGCGGKGGCATGAGCCAGTGCGTCAGGAAGGTTTCCCGCGTCTCCGGAAAGCTCCTGCGATCAAAGGCCATGATCTCGCGCAGGAGATCCGGGGTGACGCCGTCCACCGTCCGGCTATCAGCCAGGCCGCGCGCAAAAGTGCCTCCGAAACGAATGGTTCGGTAAGCGGGCGCAAAGCCCTTTCGTCGGTAATTCTCGAATTGCTCGTCGACCCCATCGAGCCCGATTATGCGCCCATCGAGCCGCGCCATGCCTGCGTTCCAGACGGCCTTGCCATGGCCTTGGCCGCGCATGTCCGCGCGGCAGATGTAGAGGCCGATGAACCCATAGGTCGTTCCATAGGCAACCGCCGAGATGCCGGCGACCATCTCGCCATCGACGAAGCCGCCGATGAAACCCTCAGGGTCGGTCGCACGGAACGCGGCCGCGTCATTGAGGCCGGGATTCCAGCCCTCCGCGGCAGCCCAGTCCATGAGTTGCTCGACTTCGAGCATCTCGAGCTTGCGAATGATGCGCTCGCTCATCTCGCTGGAAGCCTTTGCGGCGTAGGGATCCACATGGGACAGATCTAACGCTTCGCGCTCGGCATTGCATAGACACCGCGCTCCGAGGGCGTCAGCCAGGCTGTCGTTGTTCAGGCCGGGGCGTGAGCCTTCAGATGGCGGGCGTAGCGGGTGAGCGGCAGACAGAGGACGAAATAGATCAATGCAACCAGGCCGTAGACGGTGAGAGGCTCAAAGGTCGCGTTGGAGATGGCGTTGGAGGTTCGCATCAACTCGTCGAAACCGATGATCGAGGTCAGCGCCGTGCTTTTGACGAGCTGCACGAGATAGCCGACCACGGGCGCCCGTGTGATCGCAAAGGCCTGAGGCAGGATCACCAGCCGCATCTGATGGGGATAGTGCAGGCCGAGGCTCTTGGCGGCATCCCATTGGCCCTTCGGCAGGGCCTCGACCCCGCCGCGCCAGATCTCCGCGAGATAGGCGCTGGCGCAAAGGGTCAGGGCGACGACGGCAGCGGACCAGGGTTCGATGCGGAAACCGATCAGCGGAAGCCCGAAGAAGACCAGGAACAGCTGCATCAGCAGGGGCGTGCCCTGGAAGAGCCCGATATAGAGATCGGCGACATGACGCAGCCAGTGACGGGATGAGACCCGCGCCAGCAGGATCGCCATCCCCACCACGCCACCGCCGATGAAAGCGACAATCGAGAGCAGGACCGTCCAGCGTGTCGCGAGCAGCAGGTTGCGCAGGATGTCCCAGAAGGTGAAGTCCATCAGGATGCCCCCCCGATCAGGAATTTCCGTCCGGAGAGGCCGAGGATGCGGCGCAACCCAATGCTCAACGCCAGATAGACCATGGTGACGACGAAATAGGTCTCGAAGGCGCGGAAGCTGCGCGCCTGCAGCATGTCCGCCTCATAGGTCAGTTCGCGCACCGAGATCTGCGACACCGCCGCGGATTCGAGCATCATGATGATGACCTGGCTCTGCAACGCCGGGAAAATCACCTTCAGCGCCTGCGGCAGGACAATCTTGACGAAGACCAGCGCGGGTCGCAGCCCAAGGGCGCAGCCCGCCTCCCTCTGACCGTTGGGCACGGCATCCAGCCCCGCGGCGACGATCTCGGTGCCATAGGCCGAGAGGTTGATCGTCATCGCGAGGATTGCTGCGACTGCAGGATCAAGCCGCAGGCCAAGGCTGGGCAGGCCGAAGAAGATGAAGAACAGCTGGACCAGAAACGGCGTGTTCCGGATCAGCTCGACATAGCTGCCGACCATGCCGCGCAGCCAGGGAGAGCGGCTGCGCACCGCCGCTGCCCCCAACACGCTGCAGACTGTACCGAGCACGGTCGTGACGGCGATCAACCCCACCGTCGCCATCGCGCCGCGCGCGATGGGTTCGGAGGCCTGGCTCAGCCAGTCGAAGTTGAGGCTGTAGGCCAAGCTTCAGAGATCCTTGGGATCAAGCGGCTTGCCGAGCCACTTGAGCGAGGCCTTGTTCAGCGTGCCGTCGGCAAGCAGCTTGGCGACAATCTCGTTGAGTGCCTGCTTGAGACGCGGCTCGTCCTTGTTCAGCGCGATATGGTCCGGCGACGTCATCAGCTGGAATTTCTGCTCTGGCTTCAACGTGGTCTGGCGCGAGAGCACCTGGGCGCCGACATCGTTGCCGACGACCATCAGCTGCGCCTGGCCCGAGATGAAGGCCTGGATGACTGAGTTGTAGCTATCGAAGCGCTTGATGTCGGCGGAGGGCGGCGCAGCCTCGGTGAGCGAGGTGTCTTCCAGCGTGCCGCGGCTCACCGCGATCGACTTGCCGGCGAGGTCTGCCTTGCCTTCGACCTTTACGGCCTGCGGTCCGATGACGGCGATGTAGTAAGGGGCGTAGGCGGCGGTAAAATCGATGACCTTCTCGCGTTCGGCGCTGTGGCCGACGCTGAGCAGGATGTCGACGCGACGCTCGGTCAGATACGGAATGCGGTTCTGGCCGGTTACGTTGACCAGGTTGAGCTTCACCTTCAGCGCGTTGGCTATGGTCTCGGCGATGTCGATGTCATAGCCCTTGAGACTCATATCGGCGCTGGCCGATGAGAAGGGCGGAAAATCCGCGAAGACACCGACCTTCAGGGTGCCTGCCTTCGTGATGTCGTCGAGAGCGTCGGCACGAACCGGGGCCGTCGCAAGGCCGATGCCGGCCAGCAGGCTGAGTGCCAGCAGCGATGTCTTGATCGAGGAGGTCGTGGTCATATCGTTCATCCTTCCCTGAGAACGCTAGAGTGCGGCGGCAAGCCCGGTCGCGTTGCCGGACGGCATGGTGATGCAGGCATCGACCGGAAAGCCGATCGTCACGGCCTGACCTGGGCCTAGACCGTCGCCGACACGGTTGGCCTGCATCACGAGAATCTGCTCGCCGCCGGCCATCTCGACCAGGATCTGGCGGGTGGAGCCGAGCAGGGCGACATTGAGGATCCGGCCCTTCGCACTGTTGGCCATTCCAGCCGGATCAGCGTCGGCGGCGGTGGACAGGATGATGTTCTCGGGGCGGACACAGATGTCGATGGCGTCCGATGGGCAGTCCGGCACGGTGAGCGACAGGCCCGATCGGCTCAGGGCCCGGGCGAGGCCGGTTTCGCGCCGCGTCACCTGGGCTTCGATCCAGTTGGYGCGCCCCATGAAATCGGCGGCGAAGCGCGAGCCTGGGCGACCATAGACGTCTGACGGGGCGCCGACCTGGACGATACGGCCCGCCTGCATCAGGAAGACGCGTTCACCCAGGCTCATCGCCTCTTCCTGGTCATGGGTGACGACCATCGCCGTCGAATTGACGGCGGCCAGAACCTGCTTGAGTTCGGCGCGCAGATCCTGACGCAGTTTGGCGTCGAGCGCCGAAAGCGGTTCGTCGAGCAGGATGAGCCCTGGCCGCGTGGCCAGGGCGCGGGCGAGGGCGACGCGCTGCTGCTGGCCTCCGCTGAGCTGATGCGGCCGGCGGCTGCCGAAACCCTGCAACCTCACGAGCGCCAGCATCGCCTCGACACGATCGGGAATCTCGCGCCTGTCAGTGCCGCGGTGGCGCAGTCCGTAGGCAATGTTCTCCGCAACGGTCATGTGCGGGAACAGGGCATAGTGCTGGAACAGCAGCCCGACATTGCGCTCATAGGGCTTGAGCGCAGTGACGTCGCGCCCCCCGATGCTGACCGTGCCGTGGTCGGGCCGTTCGAAGCCGGCAATGACCCGCAGGATGCTGGTCTTGCCGCAGCCGCTCGGCCCGAGCAGGGCAACGGTTTCGCCAGCGGCAATCGAGAAGGAAACGTCATCGACGGCCGTAACGGCACCGAAGCGACGGCTGACTCTGTGAAATTCGACGGCGTTGCTCACGGTTTGACCCCTATGAACGAAACAGCCCCTGGCCCAACAGGCGGTCGAAACCGACGAAGCGCTCCAGAACGATGATGAGGACGGCGCTGACCGCCATCAGGAGAACGGCAGCGGCTGCGATCGTGAGATCGAAGGACGCGCGCATGTTGCTGACGAGGGCGACCGGCAAGGTGTAGGTCGACGKGTCCGTCAGGAACATGCTGACTGCAACGTCGTCCAACGACACGGCGAAGGCGAAGACTGCGCCTGTGATCATACCGCTCCGGATCAGGGGCAGGGTGATGTTCCAGAAGGCCTGGCGTTCCGTCGCGCCAAGGACCAGCGCCGCTTCTGTCAGGCGCCTGTCCCGACCGGTCAGGCTGGCGAGCACGGTGCGCACGACATAGGGCAGGGTGATCACGATGTGGCCGCAGAGCAGTCTGGTGAAGCCATCGACGATGCCGATGCGCGACAGAAACAGCAGCAAGGCAAAACCGATCACCACCGCCGGCACGATGAGTGGCGAAAGGAACGCGGCCATCAGCAGCGAGCGACCGTGAAAATTACTGCGATCGAGCGCGACCGCGGCGGCCGTGCCGACCAGCACATCGACCGCTGTCGTGAGGACGGCGATCTTGAGGCTGGTCGCCAGGCCGGTGGTGACGTAGTCGAGCGAAACCAGCTTCTCGAACCAGCGCATGGACAGCGCCGGCGGCGGCAACGGGCCAAGAAAGCTGCGGGCGTCGAAGGCGAGCAGGCAGGTGACCAGAAGCGGCGTCACCAGGAAGGCGAGCACCAGAACCAGCATCGCGATCATCGCGCCACCGAGGAGCCGGTCGCCAAGGCGCTTTGTGGTACCGGTCATGTGCGCGAGCCCCTACGACGCTGCACCAGCGAAACCAGAGACAGCACGAACAGCGTGATGACGAGCATCACGATCGAGACCGCGGCGCCGCTGGGATAGTTCGCGACATCGCTGAAGCGCGTGTAGATCGTGTTCGAGAGAAACAATACGCGCCCCTTTCCGAGCACCATCGGAATGACGAAGGCGCTGATCGAAAAGGTCATGGCGATCAGGAATGCCGATACCAGCCCGGGCAGGGCCAGCGGAACGGTGATGCCGAGATGCGCCTTCCAGGCCGGAGCGCCCAGCGATTGCGCCGCATCGCAGAAGCGAGGATCGATATTCTGGATCGTTCCCAGAAGGGTCAGCGTGCACATCGGCACGACCGCATGGAGTAGGCCGGCCGCGACCAGGGTTTCAGTGTACCAGCGRCTTGTCGGCGAAATCCCGAGCGCCAGAAGCAGTGGGCGCGCAACCCCGACCGAGCCGAAGGCCAGTTCCAGCGCGTAGGTGCGCACCAGCATGCTGAGCAGGACCAGCATCACCAGAAAGCCGATGCAGGCGGCGCGCTGGCGCGGCGAAAACCGCCGCACGATGCAATAGGCCAGTGGAAACGCCGCCAGCAGTCCAACAAACGATGCCGCTGCGCTCAGCTTGAAGGTTTCGTAGAGAACGCCGGCGAATGACGGCGTCGCGAGCTCGCGATAATTCTCCAACGTCAGAGGCGCATCGACGGCCGAGCCGACCCGGCCCGGCACATATTGCTTGAGGCTTTCCAGCACGAGCCCGAACAGGGGGAGTGCAAAGATGGCGAATAGCAGCAGCAAGCCCGGTGCGAGCAAGAAGAGCGTCGTGCGGGGCGGCGCAGGGATCGCGAGCGGCGCGTATTGGGCTGGGATAGCGGTCATGACACTCACAGCAGTGGCGCGATGTCGGACTCCCAACGCTTGGCCCAGGCATCCTGCTGGCCGAGCACGACCTTGTAGTCCGGCACATGCACGAAACTCTCAAACTCCTTCGGCGTGAAGGAGAGATGAGCCAGCTCCGGCGGGATGGCTGCCTTGCTGTTAAGCGGCGCTTCGCCAGCCACCTTTGCGTAGAGCGTGCTCATTTCGGGGCTGATCGCAAAATTGATGAAATCGCAGGTCGCCTTGCGGTTCGACCGGTTCTTCATGACGGCAAAGCCGCTCTGGTAGAGGAAGGTCGCCATGCCGGCCTGTTTGGTCAGGCGGGTGATCTTGAAGTTCTTGGCGACGGCAGCCCAGCTCGGTTCGGCGAAGAAGCCGACTGAGGTCTCGCCGGAGGTGAAAGAGTTGGTGAAATCGACGTCGGTCACGGCAATGCGGCCGATATTGCCGGACTTCGCCAGGTCCCTCATCAGCTTCCAGCCCGGCTCCATATTGGACTCGTTGCCGCCGCCCTGCAGGGCCAGGGCGACGATCTGCAGCAYCATGCTCTGGGTCGGTCCGGGCCAGCAGATCGCGCCCTTGAGGCGCTTGTCGAAGAGATCGTCCACCTTGCTGATGGCGAAGGGGGCAGTGTCGGTCCGGTAGCCGAAATACATGCCGCCGATGGCGCGAGGCACCGCTTTCACATTGCCTTTGGCGTCCCTCATCATGATCTTTTCCGGGATATCGGCCAGATTGGGGACGTCGGCCGCCGTGATGGTCTCGACCCAATCCTCGGTGATCATGCTGTTGAAGGAGCCCTCCCAGCCGGCGATGTAGTCGTAGTCGACCCTGGGCCAACCCGCCTTGATCTTGGGGAGGATCGCTCCGGCTCCGCCCTGATGCAGGACCCAGTTGAACTGGGCGGCGGTTTGCCTGGCGGCGACCTGCTTCATCGCCTCGACGACGTCGCCGCCCCATTCGACAGCCGTGAGGCCGCTCGCAGTCTGGGCCCCGGCCACATGCGGCCAGGCGAGCCCTGYGGCGCCGCTCGCGCCTATCAGGGACAAAAGATGTCGGCGTGTCATCGTCATGGTGTCAGGTCCTTCGCGCCAGAGGGTCGAGGGGCCACAGGCTGTGCCGATCGTGCGGGACGATCAGGCTCCCGAGCCGTTCAGAGGCACGATTGCACTCGCAAGCAGGGCGCGGCGGTACGGCGAAAATGCTTGTCCGGCTATAAGCGGGCGTGAATGCCGGAACCGGTTCAGGGGCGGCGCAGGTCGCTCTGCTGTGCGATGAAGTCCGAGAGGTAGCGCGCTTCGCCTGGCGCGCCGGTCCGGGAATAGAGCCCGATGCTGACCTCGACCGGCTCAGGCAGCCCGGCGGCATGGTCGAGCACCCGGCAATCCTCCGGGATCGTTGCCGCGATCATCGGGCCGATGCCGATCCCGACGCGCACGGCGGTCGCCATGGCAACCAGCGTCGAGGCTTCGCAGACGATCTTCCACTGCAGGTCATGCCCCGACAGCGCGGCCAGCGCAGGTGTGCGCCACGGGCAGGATTCCTCGAACATGATGATCGGCAAGGGCGAACTCGTCGAGATCACCATGTCCGAGCGCACGACCCAGAGCAGCCGGTCCGACCAGACCAGGGTTGGCTTGCGGTTGAGCCGTGTCGTGTCACAGACTGCGATGTCGAGCTTCTCGTTCTCGAACATCGCGGCAAGGCGCTTGTTGGGCTCGACGATGATATCGATGTCGACCTTGGGGTTCTGGTCGCGAAAGGCTTTCAGGATTTCAATCAGACGCGTCGCGGCGAAATCCTCGACGACCCCGAGCCGGACCCGCCCTTCGATCATCTTGCCGTTGAGGCGTTTTCCGATCTCGCTGTTGAGCCTCAGGATTTCGCGGGCATAGGGCGTGAGCAGGACTCCATTATTGGTCAGCTCAAGCCCCTTCGACGAGCGCTCGAACAGGTCGCTGCCCAGGAGTTCTTCAAGCTTGCGAATCTGCATGCTGACCGCCGCCTGAGTGCGGTTCAGCGACAAGGCGGCACCATTGACCGTTCCGACTTCAGCGACGGTCAGGAAGGCGCGCAGCAGATAAGGGTCCAGTTCCAGCATCGCGCCCGCACCATATCATCGAAGCTGGTTCTACGCAGCCATACCGGCTGGCCTGCAGCCGCCTGACCCGAGCGTCGTCCGCCCGCCGCCGGGAGGAGGCAAAGGGGGCGCTATTCAGTTTCGCTTATAGGGCCGCGTGCCTTTTCGCCGTTCCGGCCGCCTCGTTCTTTTGCCAGCCTTCCGGGCTTCCGCATCATTCCCTGCAGGTTGCCATGCCCTTCGACAATGCCGCCCTCGACCGCTTGCGCCAGCGCTACGCTTCGGCCGGYGGTGGCGAGATGTACGATCCTCATTTCAAGGCCGTCGCGGACACTATTTTTCAGGGCGCGGACCGGCGCAAATGGCCGTTTGCCGATCCGGCAACTTTCCTCGACGCTCCCTTTCTGGCGGACGGGCTCTCGGCTGAAAAACTGGCCGGGCTCGACGTCGCATTGATTGGCGTGCCGATGGATCTGGGCGTGACCAACCGTGCCGGCGCCCGGCTTGGGCCCCGCGCTGTCCGCGCCGTCGAGCGCATCGGACCGTATGAGCATGTGCTGCGCGTTGCGCCGCTCGGCAGATTACGCGTCGCCGATGTCGGAGATATCGCGCTCAGCAGTCGATACAGTCTGGCTGATTGCCATGCAGACATCGAAGCCTGCTATCGCATGATCGGCGAAACCGCGACGATTCCGCTCTCGGTTGGCGGCGATCATTCGATCACCGGCTCGATCCTGAAGGGACTGGGCGCCAAGCGCCCGGTCGGCATGATCCATATCGACGCGCATTGCGACACCGCCGGGCCCTATGAAGGCTCGAAATTCCATCACGGTGGCCCGTTCCGGGAGGCGGTCCTGGCCGGCGTGCTCGATCCCACGCGGACGATCCAGATCGGTATTCGGGGCGGCGGCGAATATCTCTGGGAGTTCTCCTTCGATTCCGGAATGACCGTGATCCATGCCGAGGAGGTCGGGACCATGGGGCTGCAGGCGGTAATCGAGAAGGCCAAGGCCGTCGTCGGTTCCGGACCCGTCTATGTCTCCTTCGACGTCGACAGCCTGGACCCGGGCTTCGCCCCTGGTACTGGCACGCCCGAGGTGGGAGGGCTCCTGCCGCGCGAAGTGCTGGAGATCCTGCGTGGCGTCGCAGGCGTCGACATCGTCGGCGGCGATGTCGTCGAAGTCGCTCCACAATACGATCCAACCACCAATACCGCGCAAGTGGCGGCGCAGGTTCTGTTCCAGTTGCTCTGCCTCGTGGCCTGCAAGAAGTGATCCTGCCCGAGCGGGATCCCAGCACAGATCAATTCTCCGGCTGTCGCCTTCCGCCTTTCAGCGATCCCGGACCCTTGGTTCAGCTTGCCTGATCTGTCCGGGACCGATGTCCGAGCGCCCCGTGAGGAAGCGATGGCTTCACAGGGCGCCTGATGCGTCCGGCACGGAAACGGTGGCGGCGATTGCCGCTGTACCCTGCAGGCCGTCACCGCCAGCGACCCGGCGATAATCTATGGCTGTTGCGTCCGTAGCAGCGCCCGCAATGCCAGGGCGTTCAGGGAAGGTCGAGGCACCATCGGTGATATTGCATTTATAGTCGTCAATATGCATCATGAGGCATGATTCCAAACCCATCCTCGATTTCCAGGACAAGCCGCCTTGCCGGCCGTGACTATGTCGTTGCGGACTTGCAGGCGACGATGGGGACCGACCTCCTGCGCCTGCCGCATGTCCTGCGCATTCTCGCCGAGAACGTCGTTCGCCAGCCCATGGGAGCGGACGAGCGCAATGCCGCATTGCAGGGCGTTCGCGGCTGGCTCGCGGGCGGACGCTCGGATGGCGAGATCGCCTTTCAGCCAGGTCGTGTTCTCATGCATGACACGACATGCACGCCTGCGCTGGTCGATGTCGCCGCCATGCGCGACTCGATCGCCGAAGGCGGCGGTGATCCCAGGCGGCTCAGCCCGGTCCTGTCGGTCGACGTCTCGGTCGACCATTCGCTGGGCGTCGATCTTTCGGCGTCGCCGGACGCGATGCGCGTCAATCTCGAACGGGAATACAAGCGAAACGGCGAGCGCTATCGCTTTCTCAAATGGTCCACGCTGGCCCTTGACGGCGTCCGGGTGCATCCGCCCGGCACCGGCATCATGCACACGATCAATCTGGAGCAACTCGCGACGGTCGTGGCGACCCAAACCGTCGACGGTCGGGTCTGGGCCGTCCCGGACACACTGATCGGCACCGACAGCCACACTCCGATGATCAATGGCATCGGTGTCCTCGGCTGGGGCGTTGGCGGGCTCGAGGCCGAGAGCGTGATGTTCGGCATGCCGGTGATGATGCGCATCCCCGAGGTGATCGGCGTGCGCCTGATCAACCGCCTGCGTGAAGGCGTCAGTGCCACGGATCTTGCGCTGACCGTGACGCAACGGCTGCGTGCGCAGGGCGTCGCCGGCGCATTCGTCGAGTTCTTCGGGCCAGGAGCCGCGACGCTGTCGGGAGGTGAGCGCGCTGTCATCGCCAATATGGCGCCGGAATTCGGTGCCTCGACCGGATATTTTCCGATCGATGAAGCGACGCTGGCCTATCTCGCTCAGACGGGGCGCAAACCCGATCATATCGCGTTCGTCTCTGATTACGCTCGGTCTCAGGCGCTGTGGTTCGACCCGCAGGCGCAACCACGCTTTACTGAGATCGTCGAGATCGATCTGGCGGCGATCTCGATCAGCCTCGCCGGCCCCCGACGGCCGCAGGATCTGGTCGCGCCGGATGAGGTGGTTCCCGCGCTCGAGGCGATGCCGCAGGCGAAGACGCCCGCGCCCGCGGCCGGATTGCCACGCTTTCCCGTCGCGATTGCCGCGATCACAAGCTGCACCAATACGTCCGATCCGCGATTGCTGGTGGCCGCCGGCCTGGTGGCGCGCAAGGCACGCCAGCTCGGCCTCAAGCCCCCCGCCTGGGTCAAGACATCACTCGCCCCCGGCTCACCCGCGGCGGAGCGCTATCTTCGGCGTGCCGGCCTGCTCGAGGATCTCGAAGCGCTCGGCTTCGGGATCGTTGGTTACGGCTGCACAACCTGCATCGGGAATTCCGGCCCACTTCGTCCTGCAATGGATGAAGCCGCTCGCGCGGGCACAGTCCTTCCTGTTGCTGTCCTGTCCGGCAACCGCAACTTTCCCGGCCGCGTCCATGGCCAGATCGATGCCGGCTTCCTGGCCTCTSCGGCGCTGGTCGTCGCCTATGCGCTGGCGGGAGATGCCGATCGCGACATCACCAAGGGCGCTCTCGCGACCACGGCCGCGGGAACCTCTGTCGACCTGGCAGCACTGTGGCCGAGCGGGGCCGAGATCGATTCCGCCTTTGCGCGAGCGCTTGATCCCGTCGATTTCGCACGGGCGTTTGCGCAGGCCTCTGCGAGCAGGAGCTGGAAGGAACTCGATGCTCCGGCGAGTGCGGGTTTCCCCTGGGATCCGTCATCGACCTATCTGCGCCCGCCACCCTTCGCCCGCGCAGATCAGCCAGGCCGGCTCGGCCATTACAGCGCCCACCCCCTGATCGTGCTCGGTGACGACATCACGACCGACCATATTTCGCCCGCAGGCCAGATCCCGTCTGAGAGCGAGGCCGCGCAATGGCTGATCGCACAGGGCGAAGATGCCCAGGACCTCAACGTCTATGCCTCGCGGCGCGGCAATTGGGAGGTCATGCTGCGCGGCCTCTTTACCAACCGCACGGTCGTCAACCGTCTCGCGCCACGCATCGCGCCCGGCTCGACCATCCATGTTCCGAGCGGCGAGACCCTGCCGCTCTGGCGAGTGGCCGAGTGCTATCGCCAGTCAGGCGAGGCGATGGTCGTCGTCGCGGGTGAGCGGTACGGCACCGGTTCATCGCGCGACTGGGCGGCCAAGGGTCTCGGCCTGCTCGGTGTCGCGGCCGTTCTGGCCGAGAGTTTCGAGCGCATCCACCGGTCCAACCTGATCGGGATGGGCATTTTGCCGCTGTCGCTCTCGGCCGGGGAGGGCGTGGAAGCGCTGGCGCTTGCGCCAGGCGACATGATCGAGATCGAAGCCATGCCGCACGCCATCCTTCCGCGCTGCGAGGTTCCGGCAAGGCTCCATCGCAAGGCCGGGCATACCCAACCGCTCGTTCTGCGCGCCGCCGTCGAAACAGCACTTGAATGCGCGACGCTACGCGCGGGCGGCATCATCCCGTTGATCCTCGGGCGCCACGCGACGGCACCCGCCAAGCCCTTCACCGTCAGCGGCGAAGAGTTGCCCAGCCAAACGCGGGCGTAACCGGCGCAAACGCGCCCAATCCAACACGATCGGGGAGGATCGAGATGACCATCGGCAGAATTTTCGCAGCGGGCCTGCTTGCCGCGATGGCGATGACGCCAGAACTGGCAACGGCCCAGACGCCGCTGCAGGAACTCAAGATCATCGCACCCGCCGGGCCAGGCGGTGGTTGGGATGGCGCCGCCCGCTCGATCCAGCAGGTGCTGACCGAGACGAAGGTGGTCCGCGGCGTCCAGGTCACGAATGTCACCGGTGCCGGCGGCACGATCGGGCTTGCCCAGTTCATCAACGGCGCCAAGGGCGATCCGAACCAGCTCCTGGTCAACGGCATCACCATGGTCGGGGCGATCCTGACCAACAAGTCGCCGGTCACGCTGGACCAGGTGACGCCGCTTGCGCGTCTCACCGGCGATCCGCTGGTCATCGTCGTTCCCGAGACGTCTCCACACAAGTCGATGAAGGACTTCCTCGCCGCGATCACAGCCGACGTCGCTCGCGTGACCTGGGCCGGCGGATCCGCGGGAGGCGCCGACCATATTCTTGCTGCGCTCGTAACGAAGGTGGCCGGCGCTGATGCCGGCAAGGTCAACTATGTCGCATTCTCCGGTGGCGGGGAGGCACTCGCGGCCATGCTCGGGGGCCGTGTCACGGCTGGCGTTTCCGGCTATGGCGAATTCGAGGGCCAGATCAAGGCCGGCAAGCTGCGCGCGCTGGCCATTTCCTCGGGCAAGCGGCTGGACGGTAACTATTATCTTGCCGGGGAGCCCTTCGCAGCCTTCCTCAGGGAAGAGCAGGTTCGGGTCGGTGACATCCTGCGCACGATCGGTCTGGTGAAATAGGCACCTTGCCTGCGAGACGTGTCATCACCTAGAGCCACTGTCGGGGGCGCTCGCGCCGGCAGGGCTGGGACGATGGCAGGCAGTGGGAGACGAGACCTGGCGATCCCGCTCGCAGCTCGGATTCTCGATCAGATCCGAGAGGGGCATCTGGGCGCCGGGACACATCTGCGCTCACAGGATATCGCGACGCGTTTCGGCGTGTCGCGCTTTCCCGTCGGTCAGGCCTTGCAACTGCTTGCCGACAAGGGCGTCCTGAGCCACGAGCACAATCGCGGCTATTTTGTCGCTCAGGGGACGCCTCCCTCCGGCGAAGCCCTTGGCCTCGCCGAGCCGGACGGCGTGACGAAGGCCTATTTCCGCATCGCCGATGACCATCTGCGCGGCCGGTTGTCCGAACACGTCACCGAGTCCGATCTCAGGGACAGCTACGGACTGACCCGTGCCGAACTCAATGCAGTCCTAACGCGGATCAGCCAGGAGGGCTGGGCCGAGCGCCGCGCCGGCTATGGCTGGAGCTTCACGCCGGTTCTCACCACCCCGGAGAGCCTCGAGCAGACCTACCGTCTGCGGCTGGCGCTGGAGCCTGCCGCCTTGCTCGAACCCGGCTATCATCTTGCGCCCGAGAGCATCGCTGCTTGCAGGGCTGCCGAGCGGAGGCTCCTCGAAGGGGCGATCGAGACAGACAGCGCGGACGCGCTCCACGAACGCGGTGTCCGCTTCCACGAGACGATCGTCGCCGGCTCCGGAAATCCGTTCTTTCTGGAGACGATCCGACGGATCAACCGCATCCGCCGGCTGCTGTCCTATCGTTCGATGCTCGACCGCAAACGCTATCGGAGGCAATGCGAGGAGCATCTCGCCATTCTCGATAGCCTGGCCGCCGGCCGCCAGGAGGAGGCGGCCGAGAGGCTGCGGCAACATCTCGGCCACACGATCGAGAACCTATCCAGCATCCGGCCGCTCCTCGCCCCCTAGCAGGCTCCCAGGCGCAGAGGCGCAGCGTCCAGAAGGGGGCGCAAACAGACTCAACGCTCGGCGACGACCTGTTCGAGCAACGCCATGGCGGCAGCGCCATCGGCCGCGTTCGGTGCGGTCGTCGGCTCGCCGCGTGCCGCACGAACGAAGTCGCCGAGAAGCGCGTGATAGCCCTTGTGGTCCTCGTTGGCGGCGGCCGTCAGATTCGGCTCCCAGACCAGGGTGTCTTCACCGTCGATCAGGCTGGCCTCGGCCCGTGAGACCTTGAAGGGGGGCGCCCTGAAATAGCGCACCTCATGAACATTGCGGACCTCGACGCGGGTATGGTCGCCCATCACCTGCCACCATTCCATCGGCGTTCCGCGCGACTGATGCGTGCCCAAGACCAGGGTGCCGATGCCGCCATTGGCAAAGCGGAAATCGACATGGAGCAGCAGCTTGCCCGGCGCCAGTTCGTGCCGCCTCGCGCTCACGCTCGCGACTTCGCCCATCAGGTGCGGCACGAGGTCGAAATAATGCACGCAATGATGCAGGTAAAAGCCGGAATAATCCGGATCCCCGGCGAAATAGGTCGGCGCGGTCATGTACTCGCCGAGAAAACTCGCCGTTGCGCCGAACTCCGTCGTGCGGATGACGTTGGCGGCAATGCGGTTGGCCGTCGAATAGCGCTTCATGAAGCCGAGCACGACCGGCACCTTGCGGCTCGCGGCGGCTTCGGCCAGTTCGGCCGCTTGTCGCGCCGTCGGCGCCGGCGGCTTCTCGATGAAGAGCGGCAAGCCGCGCGCGATCGCTGCCAATCCGATCTCGTGATGCAGGGCAGGACCGACAGCGAGGCCGACCGCGTCGAGATCGCCACGGGACAGGAGACTGCGCCAGTCGCGCAGGCGACCAGTTTCGGGGACGCCGTAGCGCCGGCCGGTCGTATTCAGCCGCGCATCATCCGTGTCGCAGAGCGCGGTGATCTCGACATCATGCCGCGTCAGCTGCGGCAGCAGCATCTCGTTGGCGTGGACGCCGCAGCCGATCCAGCCGACCCGAAGCCCACCTGTCCTTGAACCGGTCATGCCGTCCTCCCGGCGAATGCGAGTGCAGCCTTCAGGAAGGCGATGCTGGCGGCCAGCGGTTCGTCTTCGTTCTCGCTGGGCGCGCGCCACTGGGCCAGGGGAGTGCCGGCTCGCTCGTCGCGGCGTCGGAACGGCTCGAGCACGATCGGCCCGCGATAGGCGACGTCGCGCAATGCACGGGCGATCGCCGGCCAGTCGATATGGCCGGAGCCGACGAAGCCGCGATTGTTCTCGTTGGCCTGGAAATGCAGGAGTTTCGATCCTGCCTGCCGGATGGCATCGGTGAGATCGAACTCCTCCATGTTCATGTGGAAGGTATCGAGCATCACGCCGACAGTGGGATTGTTCACGCGCTCGACGATTTCGAGCGCGTGACGGGTTGTATTGCAGATATCGGTCTCGAAGCGGTTGAGCGGCTCGACGCCGAACTGGATGCCGGCGTCGGCGGCGCGCTTCCCAGCCTGCGAGAGGCCGACGACGATCGCATCGATGCGGCGCTTGCGCTCTTCGTCGTCGACGGGGGAGGGAGCTCGGCCTGCGAAGACGAGAGGGGCGCCATAGMGCGGCCCCCCGACGATGGCTGCGCCGAGGGCTGCGGCCACATCGACGCATGTTTCGAGATAGGTGACGCCCGCGTGGTGGGCGCCGGCATCGGCGCTGGCGAGGTCGCGGTTGAGGTTGACCCGGGCAGCGAGCACGCAGGAGAGGCCGGCATCGGCGATGGCGGCGCGGGTCTCGCCCAGATCGAGTTCACCCGGCTCCGGTACCAGCAACTCGACGACATCGGCTCCGGCCCGCTTCATCCGCTGGAAGCAGCCGAAATGCTCGCGCGTGAACGGCCGCGCATAGAACATCGAGATAACCCCGATCGGATTTGTCGTCATGATTTCACCGCACCGGCTGTGAGCCCGCCCACGAGCCGCCTTTGCACCAGAAGGAAGAGGAAGGTGACCGGCAGCGCGATCAGCGTGCCGCCGGCCGTGAGAAGGCCCCACTGGATGGTGAACTCGCCGATGAAGAGCTGGAGCGCGACCGTGACGGTGCGCACCGCCTGGCCCGAGAGCATCATTGCGAAGAGGTATTCGTTCCAGGAGGTGATGAAGATGTAGATGCCGGCCGTGACGACGCCGGGCATCAACAGGGGCAGGATGATGAGGCGGATGGTCTGCAGGCGGCTGGCGCCGTCGATCATCGCCGCTTCGTCGAGATCCTTGGGGATCGCATTGAAATAGCTCGTCAGCATCCAGATCGCGAAGGGAATCGAGAAGGTCGAATGACCGAGAATGACGCCGAGATAGGTGTCGATCAGCCCGAGCCGGCGCATCATCAGGAAGAGCGGGATGATGAGCAGCACGACCGGGAACATGTTGATGACGAGGAAGCCGGTCAGAAGGCCCCTGCGTCCGGAGAAGCGGAAGCGCGAGAAGGCATAGGCCGCGGGGATGCTGACGCCGAGGCCAAGTACGCTGGCGCCGACTGCAATGATCAGGCTGTTGCCCAGGCTGCCGGCAAAGCTCGTGCGGGCGATCAGATCGCGGTAATGCTCGAGTGTCGCCTCTCGTGGCCAGTAGTGGAGCGGCCAGGCGGAAAGCTCCGCCTGCGGCTTCAGCGAGGTCAGGATCATCCAGACATAGGGGCCGAGCGCGAACAGGACGATGAGGAGGACGGGAAGCTCCACCTCCAGAATCCGCCGGCTTCGGGTGCGTCGTTCGATCATGTCTCGATGCCCCGGGCCGCCCGCCTGACATAGAGATAGACCACACCCAGCAGCATCGCCGTGAGGATCAATGCCAGCGCCGCGCCATAGCCGAATTCCATGCTGCTCGACGCGCGCAGGAAGGCGTAGAGCGGCAGGGTATGGGTGGCGTAGCCTGGTCCGCCGCCGGTCATGACCAGGATGACGTCGAGCGAATTCGCCACCCAGATCGTGCGCAGCAGCAGTGCGGTTGCGATGACATCGGCGATCGAGGGCAGGGTGACGTAGAAGAGCTGCTGTCGGGCGGTGGCGCCGTCGATCTCGGCTGCCTCATAGAGTTCGGCCGGCACCGTCTGCAGGCCGGCCAGAATGGTGACGGCGAAGAAGGGGAAGCCCTGCCAGATCAGCGCCAGCATGATGGCGTAGAGTGCGGTATCGGGCCGGGCCAGCCAGGCGATCGGCGCTGCGATCAGGCCGAGCCGCATCGCGATGTCGTTGATGACGCCGAGATTGAAGTCGTACATCCAGGTCCACATCAACCCGATGATGACGCTTGGCAGCGCCCAGGGAATGATGACGAGCGAGCGCGCCAGTCCGCGCCACCAGAAGCTCTGGTTGAGCAGGAGGGCGGCCGCGAGCCCGAGCAGGAATTGCAGTCCGACAACGCCAGTGATCCAGATGAAGGATTGGCCCAGCGAGATCCAGAAAACCTCGTCTCGCGCGATCCTGGAGAAATTGCCCAGTCCGACGAAGCGGGCGTTGTCGGGATCGTAGAGCAGGTAGTCCTGCAGGCTGAGCCAGGCCGTCTGCGCGACGGGAATCAGGACGACGCCCGCCGTGACCAGGATCGCCGGCAGCAGGAACCAGAAGGGCGTCAGGCTGCGGCCGAGAGGCTGCCTGTGCGCGAGGGTGAGCGACGTCACGTTTCAAACCTGTCGAAGCGAGGGCTGGAGGCGGCAGCCGGATGCCCGTCTGCCGCCAAACCCGTCAGCCGTGAAAATGCTGCTCGATCGCACGCATCATCTCGTCAGGCTGGATCTGGCCGAGCAGCGCCCTTTGCATGTTGGCCGGCCAGATCCGGGCGATGAAATCCGGCGTCTTGGGCGAATCCGGCAACGAGGCCGCAAATGGCAGCGAGGCCGCGCTCGCATCGACGAAGCGCTTGGGGTGCAGCGTCCAGTCCTTCGCCGCCGACGTCGCGATCGGCAACTGCCCGGTGAACTTGTTCAGCACGACGTTGTTCTCGGCCGTGGAGAGGAAGGCGCACCATTTGAAGGCTGCCTCCCTGGCCTTGCTGGCGGCGAAGACGGCGTTGGACTCGTCGCCGAAATAGGTCCAGCCCTTGCCGTCCGGGCCTCGCGGGACCGGTACAGCCGAAACCTTGTCGCCGAGCACGCCGACGATCTCGTTGGCCGAGCCGACATGGTGGATGGTCATGGCGGTCCGGCCAGCCTTGAAGGTATCGACGATCTGCCGGAAGCTGTCGGTCGGTGCCGAGGCCGGCACCACCTTGTCCTTGACGGTGAGGTCCACGAACCAGCGGTTGGCTGCGAGCGCCTTGTCGCTGACCATTCCGCCCTTCTCGAAACTGGCGCCGCCGCCGAGCACGAACGGCCCCCAGTGGTCGAAGCCACCTGCGCCGCCACGCAAGCCGAAGCCCGAGACATCGCCCTTCGTGAGAGCCTTGGCCGCCGCACGGAATTCATCGA